>JANQGE010000019.1 GCA_028277485.1 Chlorobium sp. | reverse complement strand
ACGGAGCGGAGAAACCGGAATGTACACGGAGTACATGAGGATTTCGAGCACCGACCAACGCAGCAATTTGGGCGCGCAATAAGTTTTTAGAGGTGCCCTTAATAGAGGTGCACTCTATTGACCCTTGTCACGTAATTCACGTTTATCGAAGCTTTTCCGAGAACGGGATTGTTTTGAGTATGGTATCAAGCCTGCTCAGGGAAGGAGACCGTCATGTTTGATTTTAGTATTATTCATACCGTACCCTTTTACGAAATCACTTCTTTGCTGGTTCTTACGGCCGCCGTGGGTTATGTAAGCCTGCTGTTGCGTCAGCCCATGATTGTGAGTTTCATTGCTGTCGGAGTGCTTGCCGGCCCTTCCGTGTTCGATATTGTCCAATCGCAGGAGAAAATCGAGTTGCTTGCCGAACTCGGCGTGGCGTTGCTGTTGTTCCTCGTAGGCCTGAAACTCGATCTCAAGCTGGTGCGTTCCCTTGGACTTGTATCGCTGGCAACAGGCCTTGGACAGGTTCTGTTTACCTCGGTGATCGGTTTTTTCATAGGGCTCTCCCTGGGATTTGGTCTGGTGAGCTCGCTGTATATCGCGGTGGCACTTACGTTTTCCAGTACCATCATCATTGTGAAGCTGCTGTCAGATAAAAAGGAGGTTGAGTCTTTGCACGGACGCATTGCCATCGGTTTTCTGATCGTTCAGGACCTTGTCGTCGTGCTCGCGATGGTAGTGCTTTCCGGCTTTGGGGTCAGCGCGCAGCCCGGGACAGAAAGCGGCGCGTTCATACAGATCGCAACCGTTATCATGTACGGTGTGGCCGTGCTTGTGCTTGTGGCCCTCTTCATTCGATTTCTGGCAACACCGATTATCAGCCGGATTGTACAATCCCCGGAGCTGCTCATTACCTTTTCCATCGGATGGGCTGCGCTACTGGCTGCCCTGGGCAGCTATTTCGGTTTCAGCAAGGAACTGGGCGGCCTGCTTGCCGGGGTGTCACTTGCTTCAACCCCGTTCCGGGAAACCATTGTTACGCGTCTTGCAACACTGCGTGATTTTTTGCTTCTGTTCTTTTTTATCGCTTTAGGCATGCATATCGAGCTGGGGCTGCTCGGCAGCCAGGTGTACCCGGCCATTATTTTCTCGCTTTTCGTGTTGATCGGCAATCCTTTGATTGTGATGATTATCATGGGGATTTTGGGGTATCGCAAACGTACGTCTTTTCTGGCAGGGCTTACCGTAGCCCAGATCAGTGAGTTTTCTCTGATCTTCATTGCCATGGGACTTAACTTGGGGCATGTTCCCCCCGAAGCCCTCGGCCTGGTCACGCTGGTAGGATTGATTACCATTGCCCTTTCGGTCTATATGATAACCTATTCGCACATGCTGTACAAGGTGCTGGAGCCGGTACTCGGTGTGTTTGAGAAACGTGCTCCTGCACGTGAAGAATCGGAAGATCATAAGCTGCTCGAGCACAGGGGACAGTATGATGTCATTGTTTTCGGGCTGGGACGCTACGGTTCGGCGTTTGTGCACTATCTGAACAAGGCAGGGTACCGCATCCTTGCGGTGGATTTTAATCCTGATGAAGTGCACAAATGGAAGAAAAAGGGGTATGATGCTGTTTATGGAGATGCTTCCGACCAGGAATTTGTCAGTATGCTGCCGCTCGAAGGGGTGCAATGGGTAGTTTCTTCCATCTCACAGCATGACCTTGGGCTGACTTATGAGGACCCCCGCATCGTCTTGATCGATGTGCTCAGGAACCAGCAATATGCAGGCAAGATTGCTGTTTCAACGCAAAAAGTCGGCGAGAGTGAAACCCTGAAAACCAAGGGAGCGGACATTGTTTTTCTGCCCTTTTACGATGCGGCCGAGCAGGCGGCCGAAAGGCTTACTGAGGAAATGAGGTAAAGGATATTTCAAATTGTCGTAAGTCCCGGCAAAGTCCTGATAAACGGTGAAACGCACTGAGCGCCGCCTGACAGGGTGATCGGGGGGCGTAACAAACATGAGGGCGTATGTATTATAAGGCACATGGTAACAAGAAGAGAATATGACGATGCGAAAATTCCATAACATTTTGTATGTCACGAACGGAACGTTCGATGAAACCGAGGGTCTCAAGCAGGCACTCAAGCTCGCCGGAAGCAATCGGACCACTTTGCACGTGCTTCTGGTTTATCCAGGGCTTCCAAAAAATCAGCAGGAATACACAAAAACATATGAGAAATACCTCACAGAGCAGGTCAATGCCGCTCTGCAGGAAACCCGTGTCATGCTCAACATGGAGCACGACAGGGTTTCGTTTCACATGGTGCAGGGAGGAGGGGATATTCCTCCGGCGATCCATGTTATCCGTCATGTGCTTCGCAATGCACACGACCTTGTTATCAAAGAGGCGGAACCCAGGAAAAGCGGCAAGGGTTTCAGGTCAATCGATATGACGCTGCTTCGTAAATGCCCCTGCCCGGTATGGCTTGCCCGTCCGGTTACTGGTTCACGCGGGGATACCCATGTGGCTGTTGCTGTCGATCCTGAAAACAGGGAAGAGGCTGAGCGCGCGCTTTCCTTAAGGTTGCTGGAGCTTTCCCGTTCAATGGCTGATAACCTGGGAGGGTCGTTGAGCATCCTTTCCTGTTGGGATTATGCGTTCGAGCAATTCCTCCGTTACAAGGCATGGACAAATGTTTCCGAGGATGAGCTGGGTCATAACATCGAGGAAACCGAGACCGATCATTTTGCTCTGCTCAATACCCTGATCGATGACTCAGGGATCGGTACGGCACATCAGGTTCATCATATGAGGGGGGGACCCGATACCCTGATCCCGGAGTTTGTCGAGAAGCAGGGTGTTGACATTCTTGTCATGGGAACCGTTGCGAGAACAGGGATAATCGGCTTTCTTATCGGCAATACAGCGGAAAACATTGTGACCGAAATCAGCTGCTCGCTGATGGCGCTCAAGCCGGCAGGTTTTACTTCCCCGGTGAAGGCTTACTAAGGAAACCCTGATTACTTCGTTGGTCGGATAGAAAGGGGTTTCTGTGCTCCGCCCGCCTCGTACCCAAGTCGCTCACGACAATAATTTAGAGGTGCCCTTAATTTAGGCACTTCTGTTTATTCCGCGATTTAATTGCTTCGTTGAGCGGATAGGAGACGGTTTCTGCACTCCGTTCGCCTTGCATTTGAACCGCTCACGATAATAAATAAGAGGTACTTTTTATTTAATGCAAGAAATGCGTTATTCTCAGTGAATACATAGGATTAATTGGATCGGATCAAAAACGAATTTAAAGCGCGAAGAACAAATAGCAGACTGAGGATGGCGAAAGACCGCATCGCTGCCGGTTTTCCGGTCGGAAGAAAATGTGACGGCTTTTTGGAAACCGGATACACGGCGTTATTAACGAACTCAATGAAGCCTTGATAGCGTAATGAGAGCTGGTTGGGTTGTGATGAAATATAAAGATGTAGTCGATAAAATCTCTACTTCAAAACATAAGCTCAAACAGAAGGAGTACCTGCCTAAAGGAAAAATTGCGGTAATTGACCAAGGCCAAGAGTCAATAGGCGGTTATACCAATGACAAAAGTAAAATTCTGAAATGCAGGCTGCCGGTAATTGTATTTGGCGATCATACTAAAGTAGTTAAGCTGATAAATTTCCCATTTGCTCCCGGCGCGGACGGCACGAAAGTGCTGCAGCCAAAAGAGTTTTTACTGCCCAAGTATTTAGAATACTTAACCCGGGTTCTGGTTCATAAAATTAAGGATAAGGGTTATGCACGGCATTACCAGCATATAGAAAAGCAGGAATTCCCTATCGCACCCCTTCTCGAACAACACATCATTGCAGCCAAAATAGAGCAACTCTTCAGCGAGCTTGATAACGGGATAGCTAACCTCAGGACTGCCGAAGAAAAACTGAATATCTACCGCCAGGCTGTTTTGAAAAAAGCGTTTGAAGGCGAGTTGACGAAAGAATGGCGAGAGATGCAGAAAGATTTGCCTTCTGCTGATGATTTGTTGGACCAAATCAAGAAAGAACGCACACAACATTATGAAACGCAGTTGAAAGAATGGGAGCTCTCGTTAGTCGAATGGCAGAAAAACGGCAAGGTCGGCAAGAGGCCGAATAAACCTCGGGCCCACAAGGAGGTAAATAAATTAACCGTCTTGGAAAAGGATCGACTGGGAAGTCTTCCGGACGGGTGGGTATGGGTAAAAAATAATGGACTTATTTATGACGTGACGAGCGGTTCAAGAGATTGGAAAAAGTTCTACGCTGATAGAGGGGCGTATTTCATAAGAACTCAGGACATTAAAACAAACAAATTACGAATAAAAGAGGCGGCTTTCGTTGATCTGCCTGATGATATAGGCGCAAAAAGGCGCTTGGTCGAGAAAGGTGACTTGTTGATGACCATTACAGGAGCTAACGTGGGCAAAGTTGCTTTGGTAGACTTTGAGATTGATAAAGCGTATGTTAGTCAATCGGTTGCGCTTTTGAAGTACGTAAAAAAAGAGGTCGGTCCGTACTTACACCATTATTTTCAGGCTGCCGGAAGCGGCGGTAAGCTAATAGACGGATTAGTGTATGGAATGGGACGGCCTGTTCTCAGCTTGGATAATATGAGAGATGTTCCGGTTGCCCTTTGTTCGCTGAAAGAGCAAATACAAATAGTCCGGGAAATCGAATCCCGCCTTTCTGTTTGCGATAACATCCAGCTCAACATAAAAAAAGGCCTGGAAAAAGCCGAAGCCTTGCGCCAAAGCATTCTCAAAAAAGCTTTTGAGGGCAAGCTCCTGAGTGAAGCCGAGCTGGCGGCTTGTCGCAGGGAACCGGATTGGGAACCGACTGAGAGGCTGTTGGGAAAAATCAGAATAAGAATCACTAAAAATCTTTAGGAAAAGTTTAAAAGGAGAGCAATAAAAGGAAACACAAAAAAAAATAGCCCGTGCAGATTATCATAAACGAACACTGTTGGCATCGACCACTGGAGCACGCCGGTACGCATTGAGTGGATGTTAGATGTACTTTTTGACGTATTATTGAGGAAAAACGATATTTTTCAAAAATATATTGGTGGAGCATGCGATGGTCTGGATGAAAGGCGGAGACATTGCGCCCCTGCGTAATAATAAAAATGGGAAATAGCTTATGGGTAACGAATCGGGTATAGTGGCAAAGGTGTGGAGTTTCGCCAATGTTTTGAGAGACGACGGTGTTGGATATGGTGACTATCTGGAGCAACTCACCTATTTGCTGTTCCTGAAAATGGTAGACGAATTTTCTCGGCCACCATACAATCGGGAAATTTCTGTGCCCGAAGATTGTGACTGGAATCGCCTTAAAATGAAAAAAGGGGCTGCACTCGACACCCGTTACACCTGCATTTTGCGTGAACTCTCAAATGCCGGAGGCATTTTAGGGCAGATTTTCATCAAGTCACAAAATAAAATTCAAGACCCTGCCAAGCTCTACAAGATTATCGACATGTTGGATAAAGAAAAGTGGAGCTTAATGGGAACGGACCTGAAAGGTAAAATCTATGAAGGTTTGCTACAGAGAACCGCGGAAGATACCAAAAGCGGGGCAGGGCAATATTTTACACCGAGAGCCTTGATTAAAGCGATGGTGAAATGCGTGCGGCCTGAACCCAACAAAACCGTCGCAGACCCTGCTTGCGGGACAGGGGGATTCTTTTTGGCGGTTTACAACCATATTGTCGCCAACAACGATCTCAGTCGGGAGCAAAAAGAGTTTTTGAAACACAGAACCTTTTATGGCAACGAAATTGTGGTCAGTACGCGCAGAATGTGCTTGATGAACATGTTTCTGCATAATATTGGTGAAATAGATGGACAAACGTTCATTTCCCCGGCAGATGCTTTGGTTGCCGATGAAGGCAGACGCTTCGATTATGTGCTTGCAAATCCACCATTTGGCAAGAGAAGCAGCATGACCTTTACCAACGAGGAAGGTGAGCAGGAAGATTTGGTATACAACCGTCAGGATTTTTGGACAACCACTTCTAACAAACAGTTGAACTTTTTACAGCATATTCGAACAATGTTGGCCGCCAACGGCAAAGCGGCCGTTGTTCTGCCCGACAATGTTCTGTTTGAAGGCGGCGCAGGTGAAACGGTGCGGAAAGAACTGCTCAGAACCACTGATCTGCATACGATTTTAAGACTGCCTACCGGGATATTCTACAGGCCGGGCGTCAAGGCCAATGTGTTGTTTTTCGATAATAAAACAGCCTCGAAAGCCCCGCAGACAAAAGAAGTGTGGATTTACGATTACCGTACTAACGTGCATCACACCTTGAAAAAGAAAGCCATGACGTTGGATGACTTGCAGGATTTCATCACCTGCTACAGTCCTGCAAACCGCCACAACAGGGTGGAAACCTGGTCAGAGGAAAATCCGGAAGGCAGATGGCGTAAGTTTACCTATGAGGAGATCGTTGCGATAGATAAAACCAATCTTGATATTTTCTGGCTTAAAGACAAAAGTCTGGCAGACTTGGATAATCTGCCCGATCCTGATATTCTGGCTAATGAAATCATTGAGAATATCGAAGCAGGCTTGGGAAGTTTCCGGGAAATCATGGAAACGGTCAATGGAAAAACCCAAAACACTGTTGAACAAGCACATGCATCGATAATGGAGTAGGGAAGCTGCAGATGACAATTGAGAGGCGGTGAATATGGGGGAAAAACAGCCGAAACGCATTTTTGTCGTTGGGGCGACAGGGTACATCGGTAAATTTGTCGTTCGTGAACTGGTTGGCAGGGGGCATGAGGTGGTGAGCTTTGCCCGCGAGCGATCCGGAGTCGGGGCGTCGGCAACTCCCGGTCAGATGCGGCAGGAGCTGAAGGGTTCGGAAGTGCGTCTCGGTGATGTCAGTGATCCGGATTCCCTGTTGAAAAACGGCATCCGGGGTGAGCATTTTGATGTGGTGGTTTCCTGCCTGACCTCCCGTACAGGAGGAGTGAAGGATGCGTGGAACATTGATTACCAAGCTACACGTAACGCCCTCGATGCCGGCATAGCGGCAGGCGCAACGCATTTTCTGCTGCTTTCGGCGATCTGCGTGCAGAAACCGCTCCTGGAATTCCAGAAAGCAAAACTCAAGTTTGAAAAGGAGTTGATCGAGTCCGGTCTGACCTATTCGATTGTGCGCCCGACGGCATTTTTTAAATCCATTGCCGGTCAGGTGGAAGCGGTGAAAAAAGGCAAGCCTTTCGTCATGTTCGGCAGTGGGGAGACTTCATGCAAGCCGATCAGCGAAGCAGATCTGGCCCGCTTCATGGCTGATTGTTTGGAAGATCCTGAAAGACAAAACAAGATTCTTCCCGTCGGCGGTCCCGGCAAGGCGATTTCAGCGAGAGAACAGGGGGAGATGCTGTTTGAGATTCTGGGCCGTGAGCCGAAGTTCAAACGTATGCCGATCAGGATGTTTGACATCATTATTCCGGTTCTGAGCATTTTCGCAAAACTTTTTCCGAAATTTGAAGACAAGGCGGAATTTGCACGTATCGGCAAATACTACTGTTCGGAGTCGATGCTGCTGCTCAATCCGGAAACCGGTACCTACGATGCGGATGCAACCCCTTCTTACGGTAGTGATATATTGCGGGATTTCTACAAACGGGTATTGAAGGAGGGAATGGCCGGTCAGGAACTGGGCGACCACGCGATGTTCTGAGGTAGCCAGCCGGCAAACGAAAATCGGAAATCGGGGCGCTGGCGCGCAGTGACGAGAGGGAACCAGTAGGCAGTAGGCAAGGGGGAGAAGTTGGCAAAGAAATATTGTTAATGCACGATGGCATAGTAGATGTTTTTCTGGACTTCGCTGATGACAAACCTGCGGCTGGTTTCGTTGTTCCACCAGAGCATTGGCTGCCACCAATCCGGTCTTGTTGAAACAAGAACAAATGATTTCGAAGAGCCTTCGACTGCCTTGCTCCATGTATAGTGAAGGCGGAGCATGTGAGGAGGGTCGCTTACCACAATGGCGCGGCTCCATCCTTTCTGCTTCATCGTTTCTACCGAGTTCAGGGCCTCGTCCCAAGTTGTTTCGGACTTTGTATCGACGCTGATGGCTTTTTCCGGTATTCCAAGTTCTTTCAGCCGCCGCTCACGCCAGTCGGGTCGGGACGACCGGTAGTACCTGCTGTCGATTCCCGTTACCAGGACATGCGGGGCATATCCGGCTTTGTAGAGCTCACCGCCTTTTTCAACTCGAGGTCCGTTGTCACCTCCCAGCACGACAATCACATCGGCTTTTTCCGGTTTGCTTTCGTGGTGCGAAACCAGCAAGCCGAGGCTTAAAAAAAACGTTCCACCTATGGCACCTGCTGCGAGAAGCGCAATCAGGGTTTGTTTAAAGAATGCTTTCATTTCCATACCCCCCTCCTCCGGGGGTTTTTATAAGGATTGTTTCTCCGGGATTGAAAATCCGCTCCACCCTGTCTCCGAGGGGGATTTCGGTACCGTCAGACCTAATGAGGATGTTGATGCCTTTTGCGCCGTCACCACCCCCGTCGAGGCCGAATGGGGCTGTTTGCCTGCGTTCGGAAATCACGCTGACATACATGGGCGCGTTGAAAAAGAAAGCGCGTTCGGTCCCGTCGCCGCCCATCCATTTTCCCGGGCCGCCGGAGCCTTTCCTGATGCCGAAATGTGTAACCTGTACCTGGGGAAAACGTTGTTCAAGCACTTCCGGATCGGTAAGGCGGGTGTTTGTCATATGTACCTGAACGCCTGACGCACCGTCGTGTCCCTTGCCTGCACCGGAACCACCGGGTATGGTTTCATAGTACTGCCCGCCGGTATTGTCCGGTTTTCCGAAAAGAACATTGTTCATGGTGCCCTGTGAAGCCGCGGCTTTCCCGAGTGCGCCAAGCAGCACGTCCACGATGCGCTGTGAAGTTTCCACGTTGCCGACCGCCACTGCGGCGCATGGGGAAGGATTAAGCAAAGAGCCTTCAGGGATGATGATTTTCACCGGTTCAAGGCACCCGGCATTGAGCGGGATTTCTTCATCAATGAGGCTTCGCAGCGTGTAGAGCACAGCCGCCGTGGTCACAGCTGCCGGGGCGTTGATGTTTCCAGGATCCTCGGAACTTGTTCCACTGAAATCCACTATGATTTCCGGACGGATTCCTCTCGAGGCGGTCACACGTATGGAGACCGAGATTTTGGCGCCGTTGTCCATAAAATCCGAAAAGGCCGATGTAAAGCTTCCTGTCTTGCCGGCAAGTTTTTCAAGTGCACGGTTCATGGCATTCCGTGCGTTTTCCCGTATGAAGTCCATGTAGCGCAGCACCGTCGCCGTGCCATAGGCGTCATTCATTCTCAGCAGTTCCGCTGTACCTTTGTTGTTGGCCGCAACCTGGGCCTTGAGGTCGGATATTCTTTCGCCCAGGTTGCGCGCGGGATGTTTTCCCGATGAGAGCATGGCAAGCACCTCTTTTTCCCGGAACGTTCCGTCGCGGACAAGCAGGAAACTTCCGGCGACGATTCCCTCGTCATCAATGGTCCTGCTCGACGGTGGCATGGAGCCGGGCGTTATACCGCCGATGTCAGCATGGTGTCCGCGGTTTGCAAGGTAGTAGGATGGTTCTTTTTTCCCGCAAAAGACAGGGGCGACTATGGTGATGTCCGGCAGGTGGGAACCTCCCTGATGCGGATTGTTGGCGAGGTACATGTCTCCTTCACGCATGTGCGGCCTGTTTTCACGGATAATATGCTGTACCGTTGCTTCCATGGCGCCGAGGTGTACCGGAATGTGCGGCGCATGGGCAATAAGCCTGCCGCTGTTGTCGAACAGGGCACATGAAAAATCGTGCCGCTCTTTCATATTTACCGAATGAGCGGTATTCGAGAGAGTATAGCCCATCTGTTCGGCTATGTTCATGAAAAGATTGTTGAACACTTCGAGCATAACCGGATCGGCTTTGTCGCTGTCATCGTTTTTTTCTTTTCTTCGCACCTCGTTTTCTGTTGCGTCCCTGAGCACGAGATTACCCAAGGCATCGACCTCTGTCTCAAAACCTTCTTGGACAAAAAGAGTGAGCTGATCGTCAGCAACCATTGCGGGACCATCGAGCATGTACCCCGGTTTCAGAGATGCCCGGTCGAAAACGGGAATTTGCCTGAACTTCCCGGAAACCCATACAAGGCGGGAAAAAAGCGCCGAGGATGCGTCGACCTGTCTCCGGTTCAAAGGATGTGACTTTGTTTCCGGGGCAGGGGAGGCCGTAGTGACTTCCGTGCGCATATTGACCACTTCAATCGTGTCGGTACCCGGTCGGAAGCCGAACCGGCTGAAATATTCTTCCTGAAATCGTTTCAGTATGACCTGCATATTGTCGAAAAAGATGGTGTTCGTGCCTTCGGCTGCCTGAATGGAGAGCCATGTGTCGCTTCCTTTTGGCCTGAGGTCAAGAAAAATCCTTGTCGTTACCGATGAGTTGTTTCCCTTTTCATGAAGCTTGTTTATCAGGTGTTCGGCTTCGGAGCGTGCCGTCTTCGCAAGAACTGCAAGCAGTTCGGGCGCCAACAGCCGCATGACAGCCTGTGCGGTGCGTTCCATGCGGTCCGCGACGGCAATGCCGTATGCGGAAAGTACGCTGGAAAGCGGAGGAACGATGATGGTACCGATGCCAAGGGCACGGGCCATATCACAGGCGTGCTGCGGTGCTGCGCCGCCGAAACATACGAGGGCATGGTGACGGATGTCATAACCGCGTGATACGGATATTTTTTTCATGGCCCTGCACATAATCTCGTTTGCTATTCGCAGAAACCCTTCGGCAAGTTTTTCAGGAGTGTACGCTCTGCCGGTAGCTTGATCAACCCTTGCAGCAAGATCGGTGAATTTTGCTCGGGTTATAATCGTGTCAAGGTTCTGGCCACGGGTGATGCCGAAGGCGCGGGGCATGAATTCCGGAATAATCCTGCCGAGCAGCAGGTTGGCGTCAGTAACCGTGAGAGGGCCGCCCAAACCGTAACAGGCCGGGCCGGGACTCGAGCCGGCAGATTCAGGCCCGACACGGAGCCGTTCCCCGTCAAAGTGAAGCATCGAGCCTCCTCCTGCAGCAACGGTTTCCACGTCGAGCATGTCCGTGTAAAAAGGAACTCCGGCAACCGAGCTTTCAAAAACATGGTTGTAATCACCATCGTAGCGAGAGACATCGGTAGAAGTCCCTCCCATATCGAATCCTATTGATTGCGAGATGCCGAGCTGTTCCGAAAGCTTCCCGAAACCGATAACGCCTCCTGCCGGTCCGGAAAGAATAGTGTCTTTGGCTCTCAGGAGATCCGCGCCGGCCAAACCACCCGAACTTTGCATGAACTCAACTCTGACCGGACCGGCCAATTTCCTTAACACATTGGCATAACTGAAAAGAACAGGGCCCAGATAAGCCTCTATCATGGTGGTCTGTCCCCGTTTGAGAAAGTTGATCAGCGGCATGACCTCATGAGAAGCGACAACATGTCGGAACCCTGCTTTTTCCCTGGCGATTTGCGCCAGCAGCTTTTCATGAAAGGGATTTTTCCATGAATGTTTCAGGACTATCGCCAGGTTGTCATATCCAAGGGAACGCAGTTCCAGCAGCGCCTTTTCCGCGGCGGTTCTGTCGAGTGCAACAAGAACTTTTCCCGTCGCATCTATTTGCTCTTCGATACCGGATACGTGCCGGTAAAGCGGTTCGGGCTTGTGTATTTTCAAGTTGAAAAGTTCCGGACGCGTACCGTTGCCGATCGCAAGCAGGTCTTCGAAACCTTTGCTGATGCAGAGAGCTGCATGTACTCCTTTCCTTTCCAGCAGCGCATTGGTGGCTACCGTGGTGCCAACGCGGATGCAGCCGATTCGAGCAGGATCGATTGGAGCTCCGGGGGAAAGATTCAGGATGTTTCTGATCCCTTCGATCCCGGCATCTTCATAGCCGCCGGACACCGAAAGCAGTTTTCGGGTGTGCAGGTTCCCCTCGGGGTCAAAACCCACTATGTCGGTAAAGGTGCCGCCCCGGTCAACGGCAAAGTTCCATCCGGCATTGTTGTGCAATGATGAAAGCATGAGCAGGAACGTTTGTTGCGGTGTGTAAAGAAATGTATGAAAACCGGGAATATTAAACCCATACACACTTCTTCTCTGCAACCGCCGACCGGAGAATTTGCTATCTTGGGTTTATAGAGAAAAATCCAATCAGCTTAGGTTGCATAAAACTCCACAACAAAGTCTGGGTATTGTTATTACCGGTGGCAGCAAAGGATTGGGATACGTTCTGGCCCGGGAGTTCCTTTCCCAGGGTGACCGGGTCGTTATCTGTGCCCGCGACCAGGAACGGCTTGAGAAAGCCCTTGAATCACTGAAGACGGGAGTCCGGGGCGCAGAAGTTTACGGTATTTGCCGTGACGTGCGTAATACCGATGACTTCGGTCTTTTCAAATCTTTCATTGTCACGCGCCTCGGACAGATCGACCGCTGGATCAACAATGCCGGAACGGCAGGTTTTCGTAAAGCCCCGTTGTGGGAAATCGACCCGTCTGATATGCTGGAAACCTGTACGACAAATCTTTATGGTTCCATGCTGATGTCCAGGCTTGCCGTTGACATCATGAGTCACCAGCCATCCGAGGATGTTCCGTTGTATCACATCTTCAACATGGGTTTCTCATCGGCAGGGGCACAACTCTCCCAATCCGGCGTACCGCACAAAGCTTCGAAGCTCGGCGTTGCCGCTGTCACCCGCTTTCTCGCCCGGGAACTCCGGGAACAGGGTATGAAAGGGATTGGAGTGCACGAGTTAAGCCCGGGTCTCGTAAAAACCGACCTGCTGCTGCGGGACACATCAGAACAGACGCGCGAATTTCTGGATGTCGTTGCAGAAGAGCCGGAAAAGGTGGCCGAAAAACTGGTTCGAAAGATCAGGGCAGCACACGGCACCAAATCGCAAATCCGCTACCGTTCGTTGCCAGGCATGGGTTTACATATCCTCACGAGGCTCACGATGAACAAAGCCGCTTTACTGCAGGAGCGGTTTAGCGGCTATCTGAAAGGAACGGGGTATAGCAAAAAGTAGCGGGCAGTTGGCAACTCTCAAACGCGCTTACCTGAATTTTCCGCTATCAGTCTGAAGTATTTCTCAAAAGATTCCTGCGGGGCGGCTTTCCCTTGAATGAGCTCGAAGGTCAGACGGTGAGCTTCCGGAACCCACAGAGCTTCTACAGCTGCTTCGGCCACATCGCTGCGGTTGATTGTTCCCGTTTCAATCCTGTCTCCTGTATCGAAAACCATTTCATGCTGAAGCGGCTCCCCTCCATCGACAAGCCCGCCCGGCCTCAGAATGGTATAGCCGAATCCGTTCTCACCGTAAAGTCTCCGCACTTCGTTCTCGCCCTCGAGTTTCATGGTCAATACCTTTCCATACTGGTTCAAAGGGTGATCAGGCTTGGTAACTGAAAGGGAACTGACAAGAATAAACCTTTTAATGCCACACCTTTTTGATCGAGAGGCAATACGTATTACGCCGTCACGATCGATCATGGAGGGAGGAGGGGCTTCAGGGTCCATGACGCTGCCGCCGACAGCACAGATGACGGCGTCGGCGTTCTTCAGGGCCGCGTCAATCTCGGACCCGTGCTCAATACTTCCGAGAGTAAGCCTGTCGATAACTTCGGGCCCGAACTTTTCAACCGCTTTTTCTCCGGAGCGCACAAAAAGACGGTAGTCAAAACCATAATGCTTCAGGCGTTTCACCACCCATTGGCCCGTGCGGCCGGTAGCTCCGGCAACCAGAACTGTTCCTGAGTATCGCATTCGCTCAAAGTCAAAATTCAAAAGTAAAAAGTCAAAAACGTGAAACTATCCAAGTGTCACCCCGCACTTTCGAAAAAAACCGTCGTGAGCACTCCAAGAGCAGGACACCTCTCTGGCAATAACTATCAAAAAACGTAGCGAGCGTTTCGATTGCAAGGCGGACGAAGCGCAGAAACCACAGTGTACATAAAAGTACATGAGGATTTCGAGCATCGACTAACGCAACAATCGAAACGCGCAGCACGTTTTCTAACCGAAAAGAGAGAACTTCACATTCAAGATCATGGTCAAGTCCACGAGACCGTGCAATACGAAAACAGACGGCAGATCACGGTACCAGAAAAAGCTTAACGCCCAGCTCCCGGCAATCAGAATCTGTGTCGGCATGAACAAAGGCTTTAAGGGGCTTGCCTGGTTGACATGCTCCGGCAGCAGATCTATCCAGAACAGCCCGTGAATAAGGCCGCTGTATATCATGAAGCAAGCAAGTCCGGCAATAAACAGAACCCACGGATTTTTTGTTGCCAAGCCTGCAAGCTTTTCACCGACGACAAACGTGGCATAGAACAAAAAGGTTTCGGCAACACCGTTACCGATGGTAAAGACAATGACCGAAGCGATATCGAGGGGCCGGCCTCCATCAAAAGTAGAGCTCGTGTATACCCATGCATTGAAAGCGACGATAAGCAGAGAAAGGCCGAGCAACACCTTGCGGCGTACATCAAAATCAGTATTGAAACTGAAAGCTTCTTTCCTGAAAAACACCAGTCCGATAACGATAGCGATGAACCAGTAGGCGAAAATTTTCATGGGCATAGATAATTCCATAACTTATTTTATTTTAATTTTTTGCGTGCTCACTGGGCTGTAAAAAGAGCATATTCGTCAAGAAATGTTCCCCTTCTTATACGTTTTCCGCGGCATAGTAAGAACTCCTGACATACGGCCCCGACTGAACGCGTGCGAATCCCGATGCAAGGGCATACCTCCTGTAATCATCAAATGCACCGGGGGTTACATACGATTGAACAGGGAAGTGCTGCAAGGAGGGTTGCAGATATTGTCCTATAGTAACATGGTCACAGCCGACAGCCGACAGATCGTCAAGCACCTCCTGTACCTGCCGTTCCGTTTCACCCATTCCGACCATAAGTCCCGACTTTGTGCCGAGACCGTACTCATGTTTTGCCATGCGCAGCACCTCAAGTGAACGCGCGTAGTCGGCCTGAGGCCTGACGAGACTGTAGAGTGCAGGAACGGTTTCAATATTATGATTGAGCAATTCAGGACGCGTGCTCATGACCTTGCGCAAGGCACTGTATCTTCCTTCAAAGTCAGGAATAAGACACTCTATGGTCACTTCGGGATTTTCCACCCTTACTGCGCCGATCGTCGCCGCCCACGCCCCCGAACCGCCATCCGCCAGATCATCGCGGGTGACACTGGTCAACACAACATGACTCAGCTTCATTTTCCGTACCGCTTCGGCAATCTTTTGCGGTTCTCCGGGATCGGGTGCAGGGGGGAAGCCTGCGCTCGTTACCGCACAGAAACGGCAACTCCTCGTGCAGGTATCCCCAAGCAGCAAAAAGGTTGCCGTGCCTGAAGACCAGCATTCATGCAGATTCGGGCACTGAGCCGATCTGCAAACCGTGTTGAGACCGTAACCTGCAATAAGCTTTTTGGTGGATGCGAAATGAGCCGTCCCGGAAAGCCGGAGCTTCAGCCAGTCCGGTTTTCTCTGAATCCTCATGCTTGCCACACTCTGAGAGTTACCGTAAAGAACAGAATATAGTAAACCCTGTCTGAACAACCACCCGATTTAGGTTTTTATGAGTAAGACTATTATTATACCCATGCCTCAAGTCCAAGTCAGGAAAAAACACCGGATCGCTATCCCACCCAGGATTGCAGAAAACGCAACCACAAGGGCACTCCTATACATTGTCGTGGACGACCTGAGTAAAGAAGGTGAACGGAATCCTGACAATGTCAGGATACACTACAAAGGCGGAGCGTATCCCGAATCGGGAAAGATTCCTGGCACCGCCCAACGAAGTAATCAGGTTGTGCAACAAATGATATAGAAATGCTCGTAAAGCCGGACGACATGCTTGAGGTGTTTTATAAGAATTAAACATCATCCTTTTGTTAATTGAACATACATATGCAAGTCTTAAAACACATTTTCGAACAAAACAGAAGATGGGCGGACAAGATCAAGGAATCCGACCCCGATTTTTTTCTGAAACTCTCCAAACAGCAGAATCCCGAATATCTTTGGATAGGCTGTTCCGACAGTAGAGTACCGTCAAACCAGATTGTCGGCATGCTGCCAGGAGAAATCTTTGTTCACCGCAACATTGCCAACCTTGTTGTTTCTTCGGACCTGAACTGTCTTTCGGTAATTCAATACGCAGTCGAAGCATTGAAAGTAAAACATATCATCGTTTCCGGGCACTACGGCTGCGGCGGCGTCAAGGCTGCCATGGAGAACAAAGAACACGGATTAATAGATAACTGGCTCAAGCACATCAAAGATGTTTATCGAGCCCACAAGGCTGAAGTTGACAGGCTTCGAGATGACACCGAAAAGTTCAATGCGATGTGCGAGCTGAACGTCGTCGAGCAGGTTGCGAATGTTTGCAACACGGCCGTTGTGAGGAATGCGTGGAAATCCGGACAGGAGCTGGCTGTTCACGGCTGGATATACAGCATCGAAAACGGCACTCTGAAAGACCTGGATGTCTGTGTTACCGGCCTCGATGAAATTCCGGGGCAGGGTTAAGACACTTCCATCCGGCTCATCATAGAGAGGGCACCTTTATTAATTGTCATGAGCGACCCTTTCTATCCGCCCAACGAAGTATTCGGGTCGCGTAACAAATTAATAAAGGTGCCCTTAATTTAATTGTCTAAGCCCTTATCTCCATCGGCCCCCCATTTTTCTACTGCCCATCGTGCCGAACTCCAGGCGGTGAGCGTCCATAATCTTCTTTTGCTCATCGTTTAAAATACTGCGCAGATAGACGACTGATTTGATCCGTTCGGCCGTCATTTGCCCATGGATATCCCCGATTTGTCTGGACATTGTTTCAATTGTCCTCATGTCAGGATTTTCCCGGTTTGCCGCTTCGGCCAGATCAACCCGCAGCACCTGGAGCTGCGAATGCAGTTTTATCATGGTTTTACGTTGTGCTATTTTTTTCTTTCTCAACAACTCGATCTGTTCGCCAGACAGGTTCAGATCGGCTATTACTTCCGGCCCGGTCTCCACCAAACCAGGTCCCCCTTTGGGACCACCCCCGCCGGGTCCGAAAGCCGGTCCAAACCCAAAAGGCTTGGCCTGAACAGCCGATAACGGCATAATAACCAAGACAAGTACCGCGATGAGAAATCGTTTCCTAAGCTGATGCATGATTTTTCCTCCTTTTGTTATCAGGTTTATCAAAAGTCACTCTTAGGGGCACCCCTATTGAGTGAGATATTCAGTCACCCTGCTGGGCACTCCATAATTTTCATAGCTGAATTCAGTGTCGTAAACCGAAAAGTCACTTCCCATACCCAGGGATTCCATATCCTCGGCATATGCTTCGAGAACTTCCAGCCGAGTCATATCATGGTTATTGCCGGAAAAAAACGCCGGCGTTATTATGATTGCCAGCAAAACAGCTGCCGCCGCCAGAGCAGGCACTCCCAGCTTCACCAACCTGAAATGCCTCTTCCTACCGGAACGGGCCAAACAAACAACACGGTCCGAGAGGCCAGGGGCAACCTTCTCCGAAATGCCGGACTTCAGTGCTTGTACCGTAACGAGATAGTGTTCTGCTTCCTGCCTGCAGTGAGGGCATTTTACCAGATGGTCTTCCAGCTCTTTTTTCCGGGCGTCGGAAATAAATCCCAGAACCTCTTCGGCAATCAAAGACTCGGCTTCAATACACTTCATGGAGCCCTCCTTTTACATAAACCTCCTTAAAAGCCATCAATCCCCTCCGTAAGCGGGTTTTTACTGTTCCCAGCGAAATACCCAGCGTTTGAGCTATTTCATGAAGCTGCATATCGGACTCGAAACGTAATGCAAGACACTCGCGATATTTTGGCTTTAACTTCTGTAATGCATGCCTCACGCGCTCTTTTCGTTCATTCTCAACAACGCTTTTCTCGGCAGCCTCCCCGGTTATCTCTTTCGGCATTGCATCACTTTTGGGTATTTCACGTCTTTTTCTCAAACGTTGCCGACCAAGATTCAAGGCAAGTTTATAAAACCAGGGCTCAAAAGGTCTTTCGGGGTCATACTTCTGTCGTTTTTCATACACATGCACAAACACATCCTGGCAGTAATCCTTGGCATCGTCAACTGAACCTAAAAGCTTCACACCGATCCCGAAAACAGAACCCTGGTAATGTTCAACTATTTCACGAAGAGCCTCAAGGTCTCCATTATGAAGTCTTTTTGGAATCTCCGGATCAATATCTCCCATCGGCTCTTTTTAGTTGCTATGCACGAGAGTATGAAAAAGTTTCATTTTTTTCGCTTTCTTCATGATCTTTGACGTTTAAAAGGGGAACTGGGATGTGGATAAAATCAGGGTTGTAGCAGAGAAAAAAGAAGAGTATATGCTCAAACAGATACTGAAGCTGGTAACTGATTGTTTTTTATATAGATGTCAATACCAACACGATCAATATGCTCTTTCAAAGGAAGATGCCGGATGGAAGCAAGTGACTTTACATCAAATCTGTACGGCAGGGGGAGTTCATCAAGCTTCATGGCCACTTCGGCTACCTGTCGCTCGTTAAGAAGCCCTTCAATAGCAAGATCAATATCAGAATAACGCTTAGCTTTTCCCTTTGCACGCGAACCAAAAAGAATGACCCTGGTTATTGCCGGTGTCTCCCTGAACACCGAGCAGATAGTATCAAGCTCTGCTTTAGTCAGGCCAGTTTGGCTCAGGATTCCTGATATTTTTGATGAAGCCATCGATGCAACTTTTCGAGTTCAGGGAAGTATGTATTCCTGACAGATATAAGAGCCTTTCTGAATCTCTTCTGATCATAGGTATGTGCAAGCAAATTCCTCTCAAGCATCATATCGATCCATTTCTGGCCATCATCAATGAGTTTTGCTGCAAATGCTTCCTTGATAACCGCTTTTGGCGTCACAGGATTTATCTGAATCCCGCTGCCTTCAAGGTAATCTTTCATGGTTTTCCAGGCCAGTTCAAAAGAAAATTCAAAACGCTGAACCAGCCCTTCCTGTTCAAGATCAGAATAGTCATCAAGCGAGCGCTCTTCAAGAGCAGACTTGAGCAATCTGAACGCGCGATCAAAATTATCAAAGCGCTGTTTCCAGCGAATATCAGTTTCCATCTTGTTCTTTCCTTTTGTCCTTATTGGTTTTACCTGCAATGTACAAATTTCGCCTGTTACAGTCCTCCTGTGTTGCCACCTCCTGAAACAGATGCCTGAATGAGTAATGACAGTAGGGAAGCAAGGCCTGTTATGAATGATATAAGAGAGCCGACCGTTACCGTTACATGTAGGGCACCACTATTAATTGTCATGAGCGGTTCAAAGTGCAAGGCGAACGGAGCGCAGAAACCCTTTTCTATCCGATCAACGATGCAATTGAAGCGCGGAATAAATAGAGGTGCCCTGTAGTTACAAGACGCAGGAGAAAGGCATGCATGAACGGGAAAAATCAGACTGTCCATGAGGAGGCCACGATGACACACATCAATGTAATACATTTTATTTAAAGACGTTATATGAAAATCTTTGCATGAACGTTAAATTTGTTGTATAATATAAATTATGTAAAGTAAGGCATTTTTAAAACCTAAAAGTTGATGTTAACACATTACTACTGTTTCCTGCACTGTCTGTAATCAATATTGTTGCAGTCTGCAGCCCAGATGGTGTAAAAGGAAGTTCAAGTTTGCCTGTATCTGATATTGTGCCAGATGTTTCTCCACCAAATCGCGGGCTAGTTGCGGTAATTCTAACACGACCCCATGACCCTTCAATAGTAAGTGTATAACTTGCAATATCACCCTCAGCATCGGTATAATCAAGGTTTATAGAGAACTGGGGCGGTTCTCGGAAAATGGGGACTGTAGGTATCGAATTAATCACAAAATTGCTGATGGTTGGGGTGGATGATAATGTGTTGGCTGGCTGATCATTCGTACCATTGGGTGAAACAGGGTTGCTGTCCCCTCCATTTCCATCACAGCCAATCAATGAAAAGGTGGAAACACAAAAAAGAATGGTTAATACGGCAGTAATTGATTTGAATTTCATAGGAGTTTCCTTTTAGTGCTTAGTTTAATGTTCCCCGGATTTCATGTAAAAAGAGGCCTTCTCATAAATCAAGCTATGAGAAGGCCTCTTTTCATTCTATTGGTATATGAAGCCAATTCTAAAACCTCTTCATGTTACCAATCTTTTCCCATGATGCAGAAGGCTTAAGGGTTACGGCAATATAAAGGACGTCCTCTCCTGTTTTGATCGAAGCTGCGCCGTTGCGCTTGAGATTTGCTTCAACTTGTTCAGGTGTAAGTTTATACATGGCTCCTGTGGAGGCATCAACAATCAGGCCTATGAGTCCCCCAAATAAGATATTCCCCCATACCCAGCTGTTTGACTTTTTTATCAGGGTGATTTCATAGGGTTGATATCCTTCCAGAGTCATCAGGACAGTATGCGTCTCTTTTCTTTCTAAATCTTTTGTTAACGGGGTATGTCCGATTGCTTTTCCATCAATCGTCACCAAAGCATTTGTTGGATTACTTGAAAAACCTATCGCTTGCGTGCTACCATCCATTATCGTTGCACAGCCGATAAACGATATGCATAGAGGGATGAGTACTAATGCTGTTAAAAGCTTTTTTCTGTAACTCTTTTCAATTTTTTGCATGTTTCACCTCACCGTTTGTTTAGGTTTTTATATTGTTTTCTGTGAATCTAAAATGATGCTCCAAACCGGAAAACCACACCACCGCCTATGTTCTCGTTTCCTGTATCAACCTCAACCGGTATGTATGAATATCCTGCTTCGATTGACCAGTCGTTGGTAAAAACATAGCCGAGAGTGCCTCCATATCCGATGCCGCCGGACTCAAACTCGTGAAGGTCACTGCCGCTGCTGGGTATATTGTAGTTGACCTCGCCGCTGATGAAAAAAGAAGGGTTTTGACTGAATGCGTAACGCAAAACAACAGAGGGCACAACGATGGTGTTGACATATGAATCATCTCCCATAACGTCAACATAGTTCAGCAATAAGCGCCCCGTCGGAGTAACGGAAAATTGTTCGTCGACATTGTAACGCAAACCAAGACACAGTTCCCACCACCCCCAGCCGCCTTCCACATCGAAATAACGATCTTCAAGCATGTCCCGATACTCAGGGCTGATAACTGTTCCGACACCAACGTCGAACCGTATCCCCTCAGCCTCTGCATCATTTGCAGAAACAACACAGAACAGCATGACAAATGCCACAATTGCCGATATCCTGGAAATTGTCCTCATTGCCCACCTTCTCTTTTTATGGAGGCTTACGCTGTTACAAGCATTTACAAAGCAGATCGAATGTTTTGTTTCGAACTCTTCTCTCAGGGTATCGAGAAAACATCTCATAAGAACCTCCTTTTTTAGTGGACAATGTCTGTTGTGAGTTGAAAGCCGGGTGCATGTGTGGTGACACAACTGTGATATAATTTATATTATCGAACGCCTGCGGCTATTCACCCTTGCTTTTATCGCAGTTATGTTATTAATTGTTAAGAGAGGGGTCTTTTTATATCGTAATCAAGGCACGGAACAAAAGAAGAACCCTTTAAAAGGCATTGTAAAAGTGCCTTAGTCTTACCGAAGTACCCCAGGAAGTTTTCTTAGCAGCCCAGCAGTACTTACGGGTACCTCTATAAATTGTCGTGAGCGACTTGAGTACGAGGCGGACGGAGCACAGAACCCCCTCCTATCCGCCTAACGAAGTAATCAGGGCGCGCAACAAATTAATAGAGGTCCCCTTACATCTGTACAGACAAGCCCAATACCAAACGTGTTGGGTTTTTCGTTACCTCATTCTGACAAAATCTGCACTGGAGGGAGGTTGTTGCCATGTACGGGAACGAGACTGGAAAAGAGGTTGTCCGGATCGCTTGTGTTCAGCTCAAACATACCTTTCCGACAATGTTCGACAAGGTTGTTTTGCCGAGGTACGGTCTTCCACTCATTGGCTCGATCCTCCAGCATGCAGGTTATGATGTGAAGGTTTTCGACGAGCATGTGGCGCCGGTCAATGAAAAATGGGTCTCCGAATCGGATATACTGCTCCTGTCGGCGCTGACCGGTGCCGCCAACAAAACCTATGAATTCGCTGCCCGGATAAAGGCAAAAAACCCGAAGATCGTCACGATCATGGGTGGAGAGCATGCAACGAATTTCATAGAAGAGACCCTGGACTGGGTGGATTTTGTGATACGTGGCGAAGGAGATGAAGCTATTGTAAGCTTGGTCAAGGCTATCGAAAACGGCGGTTCGTTCAAGGGGCTGAGCAGGGTTTCCTACCGGGACAACGGGACCAGCATCCATAATCCGATAGACACTTCCCCGACAGACCTGGGTGAAACGTATAACATCGATGTCATTCACAAGTATCCCAAAGAAAAAGCCTTGAGGATGCTTATCAAGCACATGAAAACCAAGATGGTAGCCGTGCAGGCATCCAGGGGTTGCCCGTTCAGTTGTTCGTTCTGCATCGTTCACAGGTTGTTTGGACGCAGCTACCGTTACCGCGATACAGAAAGCATCATCGACGACATCAGGGAAAAGCTGGCGTACGGAAAGGATTTTCTGTTCGTGGACAACCTTTTTACCGGCAACAGCCAAAAGGCAGGCCGGATCCTCGACCGGATGATCGAAGAGGGATTTGGCGAAATGGCCGAGTTCAGCGCTTTCTCCCGGATCCAAGTTGCCGAGAACCCCGAGATGCTGAGAAAACTCAGGAAAGCAGGGTTCAGAACGCTTATCATGGGTATTGAGTCGCTCGACAATGATACCTTGAACCGTGTCAACAAGCAGCAGTCTCTGGATAAGATTAACAAAGCGATAAAGGCGTTCCATGATGCCGACTTGTTCATTTCGGCAACGTACGTTGTCGGAAACGAAGAGGACGGTCCGGGATCGGTTGACAGAATCGTGAAATTTTCAGTGGACAACAACTTTTCCCAGATTATTCTGCTCTCCTTTTGGGCATATCCCGGTGACACGGAGACTCCCCTGTTCTCGGAACGTCTGATCATGCCGAGCTTCGACTATTTCGGAGGCAACTACGTCGTTCATTTTCCAATGAAAATGAAACCCTCTACCCTGCAGCGCGAAATGATGCGCGGCTCGAAAGAGTTTTGGAGTTTAAAACGGAGCCTGAAGAATGCATTGAAGCTCAACTTCAGAACGGCAATAAATATTCTTTTCCATCACTACTCCTACTTGGGCATCTGGCGGCAGCAAGCAAAGTACGCTGCCTATCTCGAATCTGTCGAGCGGGACTATTACGACGAAAATGAAAATCTCGTGCTCGAGCGAATAAGGAGCCGCCAGCCTGATCCGATCGTGATGCGGGCAAGCAAGGCAAGCGGTCTGACGATCAACAGGCAACTGGAAGAAGAGTTTGTACCGCAGAAGCTATGACCCCTAATCCTGATTATGAGAACATGCGCGTCTTATTCACAGTACCGCCGACGCACCCTGCGGTCACGGACTATGGCGCAATTTTGACCTCCCATGTCCACACCCGGCGGGTCAACAGGTTTCTTAGCGCGTCCTACCCTATTCCATCGTGGGGGCTTTGCTGGATCAAGGAGAACTGTCCGGCGGTCGAAATATTGGACATGCCGACATGGTCGGGGCTGAAGCGCGAGCTGCGCAGGGGCGTGGATATCCTGGGAATCAGTTTTTACACCTATCAGGTGCCCGATGTGATACGGTTGGTGGAGCTGGCAAGGAAGTGTGGCGTCAAGGAAATTTGGGGCGGCAATTACGGAACGCAAACGCCCGGCGTTGAGCTCTACTTCGACAGGGTCATCAAAGGCAACGGTGAAGCTGAGGTCTATCGTCTTCTATACGGAAAAGAGCTGGAGGAAATTCGGCACCCGACGGTGGTACAGAAGTGGAAGCTGAGCGGACTGATCGGAAATCTGATTCGTTTGGGAAGTTTCAATTGGAGCCGTTCGGGCGTCATATGGACGATCAAAGGCTGCTATTTCAACTGCAACTTTTGCGTAAGCCCGTCGTTTATCGATCACACGAGGAACAAGACCCCGGTCAATGAATTGGAAAGGGTGCTCGACCGGTACGCAGCGTTGAAGCTCAAGACGGTGAGCATCATGGACCTGGACTTCTTGATGGACAAACGTTTCTCGAGGAAGGTCATGGATATGCTGCATGAACGAGGCCTTCGATGGACGTGCATGACGCGGGTTGATCATATTCAGGGCAGGATCAAGGAGTTGAGGGAAAAAGGATGTGAAATCGTTTTTATAGGGGTTGAGAATCTGAACACAAGTACGCTCGCAGAGCACAACAAGTACACGAACCGCCGGAAAGAATCCCTGCAGGAGCTCTTCCATGAGCTAAAGTGTAACAACATGGGATACTACCTCTTCTATATGCTTGGCTTCGAGACCGATACTTATGAATCCTTGAAGGCTGAAATCGATTACTTGTCGTCGCTGCAAGCCACTTTTTACCAATTCCAGATCGTTACCCCTCTTCCGGGCAGCAAAATGTTCGACGACTACAGAACCAAGATCATTAATTGGAACTGGGCGGACTGGAACTGCAATACGCTCGTATGGAAGCATCCCCATATAACGCCAAAGCAAATGGAGGATATTTTGGTGTACGCCAAACGAAAGGCGTCGTTATCCAGGATTCTTTTCGGCATGATCAAGCGTGGAGCGCTGGACGATGCCTTCGACGGGGATAGCATATTGAGCACGGCGGTGAAGCGGGCCTTCAGGCTCTCTTCCCTGCTGAAGCGGCTGCTTTCGAGAGTGGATTTGCGGCAAAGAGGAAGAACGGAGGAATCGTACGCCAAGCATGGCTGAAAACAGAAAAAAGCATGACTACCGGCAGGGCAGTCATGCTTTTGACTACAACACTATAGAATAAAACGCCTTACTTCTTATCAGGCACTTCCTTTTCCTCTTCAACTGCGTAGTTGATGAGGTAGTCATAGAGCCTGATCAGGCGTGAGTTCTGCTCGTTCTGATCGATCCAGTGGCCGATCATACCAATGGTTCGGGCGAGAACGAAAAATCCGTTCAGCGAGTGGATCGGGAAACCGAGATCCATCAAAATAGCCCCCATGGTACCGTCAACGTTGAGGATAAGGTTATCCTTCTTGGCTGTGGTCACCTTCTCGACATCGAGAGCGTAATCGAGACAAGGCGTATGCAGCGAAGTTTCGTTTTTCACATAGGAAACCAGGTATTTCACACGCTTGTCAGGATTTCTCAGGCTCTTGACGCGATGGCCGATACCGGGAACAGGGCCGACGTTTTTCTTCATCCAGGCAAGAAAGCCGGGAATGTCGTTCGGAAAGTCCTGAACGCCTTTCTGGAAATATTTTCCGGCATTGGTTACCGCACCGCCGAAACGCGGCCCGATCATGGTCATACCGGCTGAAACAGCTTGGGGCATGTCGATTCCTGCACAGGCGCCGATAACGGTGCCAAACGCACCCGAAACCGCCGGTCCATGGTCGGCCGAGATCATGATGATGCGTTTGATGATCTCGGACTCTGCCTTTGTCGGAAGCTTTTTGTTCCAGAGAAGACCGATAACATCCTCGATGCCATAGCCTTTCTCGCAAAGTTCGGAAGCCGCATAGCCTTTGTAGCGCGGCTCTTCCCCGCGGTCGTCGGAAATGGTGGTGCGAACAAGCGGTTCGACAATAACCTCGCCCTCCTTGATGACCTTCTGCACCTTCGGAGGCAGTTCCGGCAGCAGATCATCGGAGATCGGCTCTTCCGGGGCGATGGTGCCGTCTGCAAGAAGTTCGTCGTAAACCTGTTTGATTGCCTTGCTCAGCCCGCCGAATGTATCCGGAACCAACGCGCCGGCCTCACGCAATGCATTGATCTTTGAACGGGCCGAACCTGCCCCCTTTTTCCCTTCTTTCGCACCCGCATGGCCAAACTTCATGCCCTGCGGAAGCACTTCCTGACAGGTCCCGCCGATCGCGGCGACAAGCCTGATGCGACGTTTTTCCGCCGAGAGCCATTCGGCAGCCTCTTCCTCAAGCGATCCGCCGACCTCACCGATCATGACAACCGCCTTGGTATCGGGATCGTTCTCGAACATTTCAAGGTAGTCTGCAAAATCGGTTCCTGGGTAAGCGTCACCGCCGATAGCCACGGCCGAAGTGACGCCGTTACCGTTCTGCGCACACAACCACATCGCCTCGTTGGAAAGGCCGCCGGATTTCGTGATAACCCCGAAAGATCCCGGGCGGTAGAGGTTACAAAGCTTGAGGTTTTTAAACTCTCCGCCGATAACGCCGAGGCGGCACTCTCCGGCGGACATGATGCCGATCGAAGACGGGCCGTTGAGAATCTTGCCGTTTTTCTCGGCAAGAATGCGGAGTTTCTTTGCATCTTTTTCAGGAACGCCTTCGGTAATGACCGAAACGAGGTTGATATTCTTCGATTCAAGCGCTTCCCTGGTCGCCCGGGTTGCCCGGGATGCGCCCAGGTAAATCAACGCAGTGTTGATCTGCGGGTTTTCCGCGAGTGCCTCTTCCAGCGTCGAATACACCTTGACGTTCTTCAGTTCACCGCCAAGGAAAATCTCTTTCTGCTGGCCTTCTTCAGGTGGATAAACAAACGCCTGTACAGCAAGGGGACGTTTCACAAGGAAGTCGAATTCGGCCATCTTCCTTGCGGCATTCAGGCCGGCTGCTCCACCAACGATGACAGCGCGGGTCTCTTTATTAATTACAATGCTCACAGTTCTAATCCTGTTTTTGGGTTGTCAATTCTAATTCTTCTGTTCTGCGATACCGGGAATCAGGAATTCAAGGCCAGATCGACGATATCGGTCATGGGCATGTTTCGGTCATAGACATGGATGTCAAACCCTTCATCCTTGAGTTTGCTGATCGCCGCAAGTCCTTCGGTTTCGTTCGGGCCGCCGCGGCGAACCCAGATCTTGACGCCTTGAAGGAAACCGTTCGTCCTGCTTTCACGAAAACCGTTGATAATGCCGCTGAATGTTGCCTTGACATCGGTAAAGTTGGCGATGGCCCCGCCGACGATGATATGTTTGATATTCGGCAGCCGACAGAGGGTCTCGGTCAACGCTTCAACAGCCCAGTCCGGCGGCGCGCCGGAGTATTCCGCATAGTTCGCTATGGTGCCGCCACGAGCAACAACCGCATCGGCATAGAAAACCGAGGCGCCGCCGCCTGCGGTCAGAAGCACAACCTCGCCGCCGGGAACCTCGACGAATTTCACTGAACCCTTAATCCTTGAGTCAAGTTCCATGATCTGCTGTTCGGCCTCGGTAAAAGGACGTCCGATCTCGGACACCGGCTTGAAATCCCAGTCCGGATGACGGAACCGGGCATCCCAGTCAACGTTCATAACAGCGTCAAGAGCGGCAAACCTCATATCGCTTTTGCGAATAACGAGCGGGTTGATCTCGATGGACTGCGCGTCCTCATTGTCGAAACAAAGGATAAGTCTGGAAGCGATCTTGCCGACACGCTCGGCAATTTCACCTTCGAAACCAGCACTTTCAGCAAGCGCCGTCAATTCCTCAATGGAGGGTGACTCATCGACAGGAACCTGGATACGTCTGACGGAGTCCCAATTGTCCTCGATATCGACGCCCCCCTTGTTTGAAAGCAGCAGTTCAGCGCCGTCCCTGTTCCCGCTCATCGAGATGTAGTATTCTGCATCGTGGTCGAGCATCTCTGCAACAATCACCTGGCCAATCTCGGCAGTGCCAACTTTCTTTCCGATCATTTCACGTGCGGCCGTTACCGCTTCGTCGAGGTTCAGGCCGAGCTTCACAAGGCCGAGCTTATATCTTCCCCCGATGGCTTCATGAGCCTTTACAACCAGTTTGGATTCCCTCAGCCATCGGTTTGCCTCGCCTAACTGTGCCAGTCTGTTCGGGTCCATGACAACAACATAGTTCGGCACAGGTATGCCCCACTTGTTAAAAAATTTCATGGCCGAACCTTCAAGTATCTTTGCCATTCTATTTGTATTTTTGGGTTAAAAAACGGTGCGAAAATGTAAAAGTCAAAAAACGCAAAGCTTTAATATAGCTATATTTCTTGTTGATTCAAGTGATTTTCTCTTGTAAATAATCCGCAAGAGAAGCCTTTTTATGCATAAATTAAACAAATGTGCTGTTGGAGTGTCAACAACAGCAAACAAATCGACGGGTATCCGGATTATGACGTAAAAACTATGGCTATGGATAATGTTATTACCTGGTGGCAGCACCTCCCTTCCAGAATAGAACCCGTCATTTTCACCATTGGCGGCTTTCCCGTCCGCTGGTACGGTATGACGTACATCATTGCGTTTGGGGTGGTTTATCTTGTAACCCGCTACCGGATCAAAAACGAAAAACTCCCCTACCCCCCGGTGTTTACCGGTGACGCCCTGACATGGGCGATTGTCGGTGTTCTCCTGGGAGGACGATTGGGCTATCTGCTGTTTTACAGCTTCCCGGAGTTCATCGCCAACCCGCTTGGCTCGATCATTCCGCTCAACTTTTCAGGCGGAGGCTGCAGTTTCGCGGGAATCGCCGGGATGTCCTATCACGGAGGCGCCATCGGGGTCATCGCTGCGATGTGGCTGTTTTCCAGAACCCGTAACGTACCGTTTTTGAAGACCATAGACCTTTTTGTCGTTGCACTTCCCCTCGGCTACACGTTTGGCCGCCTGGGAAATTTTATTAACGGGGAATTATACGGGCGGGTCACCGACGCGGCTGTCGGAATGTATTTCCCGCTTGCCCCGGGTAACGCACTTCGCCATCCTTCGCAGCTCTATGAAGCTTTTTTTGAGGGAATATTTCTTTTCGTCATACTCTGGGCGCTGCGCAAACGTGCGCCCTATGCGGGTTTTCTTTCCGGACTTTATCTTTTCGGTTACGGTTTTGTACGGTTCTTTATCGAATTTTACCGTGAACCGGACGCACACCTCGGCCTTGTTTTCATGCAGCTATCGATGGGGCAGTTGCTTTGCCTTGCCATGATAGCCGCAGGAATCGGCGTTATAGCCGTGAGCAAAGGACTTGCAAACAGGCAGAAAGGTCAGGTAACAGGGGCGACAAAATAGAGGCGGCCTTGAAAGCGTCAAGACAGTTCCCTTGGAAAGCCTGTATTTATCAGCATTGTCAAAACCCATTGCCCCCGAAACAGAAATCGGCAGGACTGTTGCCAATGTCACAGTTGCCGAGAGCACTATTGCCTGACAAACATTCCCCCACAATACCTGACCCGCCAAAACAGACTCCGGATACCTCGGACTCATGACACAGCTGGATTACGGCAGGCTCCTGCCAGCTCAGTTTGCCGTTACCGGGACATTCAGGACATTCTTGCTGCGCGCTCATGGCGTGTTGAAGTTTTGTTATCAAGATAATGTGCTGTAAAAAAATACGGATTTTATGACTCTTATCGGCACAACAAGAGGTTTTTATAGAATAATTTACAGCGTATCCGACTTTTTGATACACCCTGCATTACAGGTGCATATATATTTTATATACTATGTATAAATCAGCTAACAAGCTATCTCACAATCGAGTTCATTCAACCTGTCTCGTCCTGAAACAGTCGACAGTTTTTAAGCTGCACGCTCCGCAGTTTTGCGTAAAGAAATACATTCGATTCCGATAGTGACCCCGATTTCCCCTGTGAAATATCCGGTTTGATTTCACGGGGGGAATCGGGAATCGACAATTCCCCCCTTGTCACTCGTCACTTGTTACTTGTCACTGTTTAGCTGTTGACAGCAGCAGTTCCTCTCCTTTGCCGAAACACCGTTTTCGGACAACCAAAACCGCAATGATGGACGTTGCGGCGGTTGAGCCGACCAGCATGAGCATGATGACGATCTGGTAGCGAATTGCCTGAAGCGGGTCTGCACCTGCAAGGATCTGACCGGACATCATTCCCGGAATAAACACCAGCCCCACTCCCATCATCGCATTGATCGAAGGGATCATTCCGGCAGTAACCGCATTTTTGAACATTTCCGAACTTGCCTCCCTGTAATTGGCCCCAAGACAAAGTTTTGTTTCGATCAGGTCTTTTTGCTGGCGCATCTCTCTGAACAGCCGTTCAAGCGCTATGGCCAATGCGGACATTGAATTGCCGATCACCATTCCGCCTATCGGCAGAAAATAACGGGGCTCCCACCAGGGAGCCACGCCGATGATGAGGCCGGAAACAAACAAGGCCGTGACGAAGTAACTGACAAACATGGTGAGGAAAGTCGGCAGCATATACGGTATCTGCCTTTCCTTTACTCTCCCCTTGACAATAAACGAGGCTGAAACCGCCATGACGACAAAGATTCCAAGGGTGATCCAGAGGTTGTTCAGCCGAAAAATAAAGGTCAGCGCGTAGCCCATGAGAAAAAGCTGGGCGAACGTCCTGACGGTCCCCACGGTAATATCGCGGCTCAGCCCGAGATGATACACGAAAGAGGCTGTCTGGGCGATCAGGATAAAGATCAAACCAAGCAACAGCTGCCAGAGACCGATTTCAACCACCTGGCTCATGCTTTTCGAAGTTTACGGTTTTCGAGCATATAGGTGACCGGAGCCGCATTGTTCGGGAGATAGTTGCTGTGCGTTACCATGAGGATTGTTTTACCCTGACTTGCATTGAGATGCTCGATAATAGTGAATACCATGGACGCGCTTCTTGCGTCAAGTGCGGATGTCGGTTCGTCGAGCAGCAGAATTTCCGGATCAAGCAGCAATGCACGCATCAGGGCAACACGCTGCTGCTGACCGACGGAAAGATTCATGGCCTGATGGTGCAGACCGATATCCTGCAGATAAAACTGTTCGAGCATCTCCAAAAGCCGTTTATCCGAAGGTTCTGTCCTGCCTCTGTTGACCGTAAATGAAAACGGAAACAGCAGGTTATCTTTCACGCTCGCATCAGTGATCGAGGGGATTTGCGCAACATAGATTATGGAACGGCGAAGCTCGGCGGGAACCATCGATTCCACCGGCCTGCTCCTGAAAAGAATCCGGCCTTCTTCATAGGCCTGCAACCGGCATATCAGACGCAACAGGGTTGATTTTCCTGTTCCGGAATCACCTTTTATGAGCACAAGTTCTCCCTCATTGACCAGGAGGTCCAGTTTACTGAAAACAGGTGTTACAGCTTTTTCATAGGAAAAGCCGAGGGATTCAATTTCCAGCAAAGGCTGCATAGGCTGTTACGCTACAGGAGTAAACCGTAATTGCAGTAAGTGACTATATCGCAGATAATCCTTTGCAAGGGATTAGGCGATGCAATGCCTCGTACTCAAGGGCACCTTTATTAATTGTTAGCGGTTCAAGTGCAAAGCGAACGGAGCGCAGAAACCTTCTCCTATCCGCTCAACGAAGCAATTGAAGCGCGGAATAAATAAATAGAGGAGCCCTCAAGTCTGAAACAAGATAGCAAAAAGCCGGGTCTGCCTCCAACCCCGCATGTCCTGAAAAGCGTTTGGCACCGGTAGTGTTTTCGTCAGGATGGCCTTCTGAGAAAGAAATAACCGGCAAGAGCGATAACCAGCACGGCAGCGGCCCATATATGAAGACCGAACGCCGTTCCGCCTCCATACATGCTCAATGCTCCAAAAGCAAAGAAAACAATGCCCGCCACAATCTTGACGATGCTTTCGGAAAATTGTTTCCCGAGTATTTTCCCCACGGCGATAGCCAGCGCATCGGAGAGGACCATGCCCAGCGTAGCACCTATCCAGACGGCTACAAACGGATATGTGGTTGCGAGGGAAAGCGTGCTCAGCATGGTTTTATCCCCCAGCTCTGCAACAAAGAATGTGCTGAACACAAGCCAGAAAGGATGAATCGTTGGTTTGCAGGACTTGTCACCGCCATTGAGGCCGTCCCCCCGCAGGGTCCAGAAACCGTAAACGATGAAGGAGATACCCGCCATAAACATAACCCAGTCGGCTGGCAGCAGCTCCCCCACATACCACCCGGCTGCCGCCGAGAACACATGTACCACGAGAGTCGAGCAGAAAATTCCCCACAACACAACCCTCGCGTTGAAGCAGGCGGCAAGAGTCAGGGCAAGAAGCTGTGATTTATCGCCCAGTTCGGCAACAAACATCATTGCAAAGGAAAGCCAGAACGCGTCCATACAGGTCCAGGATTCAGAATTCTGCAGCACCAGGTGACCCCAATGTAAGCATTTTACAGTCTTTTATCCCTACCTGACCGCACATTACACAGGAACTAACCCCGCTGATCGGTCTTTACCAGACGAACCGTATCAAAACCCTTACCGTTAAGCTTTTCAATGACTTCATCATAAACCGATTCTTCCATGTAGGGAGTACGGCTCAGAATCCACAGGCTTCTCGATGTCGGAGTCGATACAGCAGCCCAGGAATAATCTTCAGCGAGATCAACAACCCAGTAATCACCCTTGAAAAACCTTGAAAATTGTACCTTGAGCTTGGCGTTCCCGCTGTCCGGAACAGAATGCGCCTTTGCCTTGACAGACTTCTCCCGCCCTTTTCTCCGGCAGGAGTTGCGGACATCAATGTAGCCTTTTTTGTTCAGGGTGTATTCCGCTTTTGTCTTTATGCAGCCCCTTTCTTCTTTAGGAGAGTAAGAAGCGATCTCATACCATGTGCCGCAATATCTGACGACATCCACCGACGCAACGGTCGATGGTTCTCTGGCGACTGTTTTTTTACCGAATATCTTTTTTAACATAGACAATTTTCACTTTCATCCGACAGGTGAGGAATAATCTCACTATAAATACGTTATAGCAGATTGTTTTCAATAAACTTACTATTATTGAGCTTTTGTTGAAACGCTCAGTTTAGGATAGAGTTATATTTTGACTGGTTCACTATAGGCGGCGTCCTGTTACTGCTAACATAAGGCACCTCTATTAATTGTCGTGAGCGACCTGAGTTCAAGGCGGACAGAGCACAGAAACCGGAGTGTACATGAGAGTACATGAGGATTTCGAGCACTGCCCAACGAAGAAATCAGGGCGCGTAACAAATTAATAGAGGTGCCCACAATACTGGAAAACAACATGATGAACATGGCTATTCGTCCTGCAACTCCGGACGATATCGGCCGGTGCTGCGAACTTCTTGGATATCTGTTCGAGAAGGAAGCTGAATTTTCCCCTGACCCGGAATGTCAGCAGAAAGGGCTGGAGCTGATCATCGGCAACCCTTCCTCCGGGATTGTTCTGGTCTGTGAAGAGAAAAACAGCAGGTTTATTGCCGGCATGGTTATCCTGCTTTACACGATCAGCACCGCTCTTGGAAAAAAGGTTGCCCTGCTGGAGGACATGATCGTCGACCCGGCGTACCGCGCAAAAGGCATCGGAAACCTGTTACTGGAGCGTGCGGTCAACCTTGCAGAAGAAAAGGGGTTGGGACGCTTTACCCTTCTTACCGATCGTAACAATATCGTCGCACATCATTTGTATGAAAAATCCGGTTTCATACGATCCGGCATGGTGGTATTCAGGAAATTATTTTCGTAGCGGAAATGAACTTTTTGCTTTTCAAACCGTTTTTACAGAATAACTTCTTGTAAAAATGATTGAATCCATAATGAAGGTTATGGAAGATGTTCTTTGCAATATGTGCCATTTCCTCACAACATGATAAAAAGGAGATATCAGCTATGGATAAATGGAAATGCGAGCCTTGCGGCTACATTTATGACCCTGAATACGGTGACCCGGATAACGGTATCGAGCCCGGAACGCCTTTTGAGGATATTCCGGATGACTGGGTATGCCCCGTATGTGGTGTCGAAAAGGAATTTTTTGAAAAAGTCGAGGAATAAGCGCTTCCTGCAAGCGGCTGCTTGCTTTTGGAACCACAGCACTTTGCAACCATAGGGCACCTCTGTTCATTCCGCGCTTCAATTGCTTCGTTGATCGGATAGAAAGGGGTTTTTGGGCTCCGTTCGCCTTGCACGTGAACTGCTCATGACAATAAACAGAGGTGCCCAACGAAGTATTCGGGTCGCGCAACAAATTAACAGCGGCGAGGTTTCTAATTGGCCTTGTCTGCCAGGTTTTTGCTGCTGGCAATACCCGCTGCCTTGAATGCCGGATAGAGGCTGACCAGCAGAGAAATCACCACGGTTGTCCCGGAGACAATCAGAAAATCGGAAATCTGCATGCTTACAGGGTAAGCTTCGATGATGAAAGCACTTTTGGATGGAAGTTCCACTACCCCGTAGATATCCTGGATGAAACATATCGCCCATGCTGCCGCAGCACCTATCAATGTGCCGGCAAAGCCGATCATTCCCCCTTCCATGATAAAGACCATCAGAAACTGCGGTTTTTCAAGCCCGAGGCAGCGCAGGTAAAACAGTTCTTTCCGCTTGTCGATAGCGGTCATGGTAAGAGAGCCGGTAAGGCTTAGTGCAGCCACAACTATTACCAGCATAAGCACGCTGAAACTCACCCATTTTTCAATCTCCATCACACCGAAAATATCCCGGTATTTTTCCTCCAGAGGCCGGATAACATAAGTATCTTCCAGTTTGTTTTCCTGAATCCAGGAACGCAGATTTCGAATGAGAGCGGCATGCGTAGAACGGTCATCGCTACCCCTTACATCGATACCCGAATAAAGATTCTCTTTCTGAAGCAGGATCTTTCTTGCCATTTCTCTCGATGTCAGCACATAGTGATCATTGAAAATACGCTGCAGGGAAAAAACCGACCCGACCTGCACAACAGGAAATGTCAAGGCAGGCAGAAGGTATGGCTGAGAAAGGGACTGCAATCCAAGGGATATGAGCTCTGGGCTGAAAATCCTCACCTGCTGTGTTGGCGCAAGACTTGCCTTGTAGGCCAGCATCTCTCCCACCGAAACCGTTTCACTCGTAAAGAAAGGCTCTTCCCTGCCGGCCTGTTGTGTCAGCCGGTCATGTGCGCTTTTGGTAATCCCCTTTATCATCACGAGTTCACCGCTTTCCTCGCCGGACAGAATAGCCGCGCCTTCTGCAAAAGGTTCCGCTGATGTCACCCCCTTGATCGCGGCAACCCGTGCAAGAAGGGAATCAGGCACCTTCATGTGTTTTCCCTTAGCGGGCAGAATCTGTGCCGGACTCTCAACCGTGACAAAGAGATCCCAGGCGAGCTGCTGAAAGCCGTTGAGCACACTCATGACAATAAGCAGAGTGCTGACACCGAGGATAATCCCCGTCAGGCTGATTGCCGATATGATGTTGATGACCCTGAACCGTTTTCTGGCAAAACTGTACCTCTGGGCTATCCACATACCTGGAGAAAAACGCATTGGTATTCTTAATTATCATGTCAACAGCGCGGTGCCCGGCTTCAAAGCCGCCGCCACCCTTGCCGGAACAAATGCAAACAAAAGAGTCAATACACCGACAACGCATGAAACCACAAGGTAGTCAAGCAGCTCTATCTGGATAGGAACATGTTTGATGAAATAATTTTTTTGTGGAAGCGTTATCAGCTGAAAATGGAGTTCGAACATTGAAAAGCCGAAGGCAAGCAGGTTTCCGGCAAGAATGCCCACCAATGCAATCAGGAATGCCTGGGAAAGGAAAATGCCGCTGATCTTTCCCGGCGCAAGCCCCAATGCACCCAGCATGCCGATCTCTTTGGTTTTTTCGATTATCAGCACGAGCAGGGTCGAGACAATATTGAAAACCGCTACAACCGTGATAGTTATGATCAGAAGCGGGGTTATGTTCTGCTGGAGTTTCAGCCACTCGAAAAGATTGTTGTAGCGCTCGTAAACCGTATAACCGTAGAAAGGATAACCAAGAGTGCCAACCGCATCCATGGCAGCAGCATCAAGCTGTTCGATATCGTGTACCATAACCTCGTAACCGCTGATACGGGCTTTGCCGGCATGGAAAAGGTGCTGCATGACGGCAAGGTCCGTGATAACCATATAATCGTCGAAACCCTCGTTGAGCCCGGTTTCATAAATGCCGCTGACTGTTGCAAGTTCGAGATCCATGGTGGAAAGAAGGTCAACGATGTTATCCGTAGGTTTGATCAGATTCCCTGATGACCCGTTTGCGGCACTGATTATCATAACTCTGCTGCCGGGAGAAAGCTGCAGGGATTGCGCAAGCGGTTTGCCGACAAGAATGTACATCGAAGCAGGGTCTTCGCCGCTGAACCACCCTCCTTCGACGATGCTCTCTTTCAGAAAAGCAGGAAAGCTTTCTCCGGGAATGCCCTTAAGCATCGCCGGCTGTATCAGCTCCCCGTCATCTCCGCGGCTTTGCAAGACAATGTTTTTTTCCATGAAAGGCTGAATGGAAAAAACATTGTCCAGCCCCCCCAGGCGGGCGGTATCCGCCGGGAGAGGGAAAAAAAGGCGTCCCTCGGCCTGCCGGATCTGGAAATGAGAGCTGAACCCGATGAGCTTGTTTTCAATCTGCGAAGAAAAACCTTTCACAATCGAAAGCGTCAGAATCAGCGCCGCCGTTCCCAAAGCGATCCCGGCCACCGCGATAAAAACAATAAACGTCGGCCTTGATGAAGAACGAGGTTTAAAAGCAAATCTGCGTGCTATGTACAACTCTGATTTCATGCTTTCAAATCCTAACCTGAATAATTCATGAGAGTTCAAACACCCGACCCCCGATTGTTCTTCTTTCGGGGTTCGCCGTCGCTATCGGGATCGGGAATCGATCTTTTCTTTTCCCTGACTCCTTTTTTTTAC
>JANQGE010000015.1 GCA_028277485.1 Chlorobium sp. | reverse complement strand
ATGAGCGAGCAAAGTGTAAGGCGGACGGAGCGGAGAAACCGGAATGTACACGGAGTACATGAGGATTTCGAGCACCGACCAACACAGCAATTTGGGCGCTCATGACACTTTTTAGAGGTGCCTTAAAAAAGGCTGTCCCATAAACATGAGACAGCCTTTTGGCTTTCTGAAGCAAAGAACTACTTGACCGTCCAGGTGCTGGGTCCGGCAAGAAGTTCCTCAAGGGTGCCTTCTCCGCCTGACTGTGCCTGTGCGATCTGTTCGTCGAGAGCATCTTCATAGGTAAAGCGGTCTTCGACATAGAATATCCCGATAGGCCGCGGCAAGTATTTTTCCGAAACATCGGGATCGTCGTAGAACCGAGCAAGGATGTTTGCCTTGAGAAGGTCTTTTTCATCATGGACCCAGAGGTCGTCTTTGGAGACCGACGCGTCATTAATGTCCACCACGACAGGCGTGAAACCGTCCAGCCTTATTCCTTTATCCTTGTTTTTGCCAAAAACAAGCGGTTTTCCCTGTTCAAGATAGAGGGTAGTATCCGCTCTCCTTTCCTTGTCGGAGAAAACAGCGAACGCACCGTCATTATAGATCGGGCAGTTCTGGTAAATCTCGACGACTGAGGTGCCCCTGTGCTCGGCGGCGCGTTTGAATACATTGCGCATGAATTTCCCGTCACGGTCAAGAACCCTTGCAACAAAAGTTCCTCCCGACCCGAGTGTCAACGCAACGGTATTCATCGGGTAGTCGACAACGCCTTCCGGAGAAGTAACGGTTTTCAGTCCAACCTTGGAGGTAGGTGAGTACTGTCCTTTCGTGAGACCGTAGATTTCGTTGTTGAACAGGATAACATTCATGTCGATGTTTCTTCTGACCGTATGAATGTAGTGGTTCCCGCCGATGGATAGTGCGTCGCCGTCACCGGTTGCTATCCAGACGCTGAGATTCGGACATGCGGTTTTCAAACCCGAACCCATTGCCATGGCCCTGCCGTGAATACCATGAACGCCATAGGTTGCAACATAGTACGGCAGCCTGGACGAACAGCCGATACCGGATACAAAAACGACCTCCTCGGTTTTCAGGCCCAAATCGGCCATGGCGTTTTTAAGCTGCTGCAGTGCAGCATGGTCACCACAGCCTGGACACCATTTCGGTTCCTGGCTGGACGTAAAATCTTTAGCCGTCAGTTGAGTAAGTGTATCGGTCATGATTACATCTCCTTTAAAATATCTGTGATTTTTGTTTCAATTTCCATTTCGTTGAACGGAAGTCCCTGTACCTTGCTCAAGCCGATCGGCTCAATCTGGTACTTGTCCCTGATGATGTGGATAAGCTGTCCGTTGTTGTTTTCAGGTATAAGAACCTGTTTATAGTTGCCAAGAATCTCTCCGAGATTTTTCGGGAACGGATTGAGGTAGCGGAGGTGTGCGTGAGCGACACAACATCCCCCCTCAAGGACCTGCTCGACGGCGATCTTGATGGCTCCATAGGTCGATCCCCAGCCAAGTACGAGCAGATCGCCTGTTTCAGGGCCGTTGTCAATGGTAAGGTCGGGCACGAGGTCGATAACGCGCTCTATTTTTTCGGCGCGGAGTCTGGTCATCAGGGCATGGTTTTCCGGAACGTGCGAGATATGACCGATTTCGTGATGCTTTTCAAGACCGCCTATGCGGTGTTCGAGGCCTTTGGTGCCGGGTATGGCCCAGTCACGGGCTCCTTTGTCGTCGCGTTTGTATGGCAGATACGGCGGATCATCCGGCTTTCTTGCTTTAGCATACTTCGGCGTAATGTCCGCAAGATCGTCCGGGGACGGAATCAGCATCGGCTCTGAACTCAGGGCGAGGTAGCCGTCGGTAAGACAGAGCACCGGGGTCATATATTCCACGGCTATCTTTGCGGCTTCATAAGCGGTGTAGAAGCAGTCGACCGGAGATTTTGCCGCTATGACCGGTAACGGTGCATCGCCATGACGGCCATACATTGCCATAAAGAGATCGGACTGCTCCGGTTTGGTCGGGAGACCGGTTGACGGCCCGCCGCGCTGGACGTTGACGACAACAAGCGGTATTTCAAGCATCACCGCCAGGCCGATGCCCTCGGCTTTTAGAGAAAGGCCGGGGCCGGCGGTGTTTGTTGCAGCAAGAGCGCCGCCGTAAGAAGCACCGATACTGGTCAATACACCGGCTATCTCGTCTTCCGCCTGGAAAGTCTTGACGCCCCATTTTTTCAGCTCGGAAAGAGTCTGCAGAATTTCAGATGCAGGAGTAATAGGGTAGGATCCGAGGAAAAGCTCCAGCCCGGCTTTTTTGGCGGCGGCGGTCAGGCCGATAGCCGAAGCCTCGTTGCCGGTGACACGACGGTAAACACCGGGTTTCTTCTCAGCGGGCTCGACCGAATAGCGGCCATGCTGTGAAAACATCTCGGTTTCATCACCGAAGTTGTAGCCTGCCTTGACGGCCCTGATGTTGGCTTCGGCAACATTGGCTTTGCTCCTGAACTTGGTTTTAAGTGTTTCAATCGTGGTCTCGATCGGAAGGCTGTAGAGCCAGTACAGGGTGCCAAGCACGAACATGTTTTTACACCGGTCGATGTTTTTCGTGCTGAGTCCGGTATCGGCAAGTGCCGTACGGGTCAAGGTGACGACCGGAATCTTGAACACGGTATAGTCCTTGAGCGTGTTATTCTCCAGTGGGTTATTCTCTTCTCCGTAACCGGCAAGTTTCAGGTTCTTTGCATCGAACCCGTCGGTGTTTGCAATGATGAGGCCGCCGTGGTGCAGGTTTTTCAGATTCGCTTTCAACGCGGCGGCGTTCATGGCAACCATGACATCGAATTTTGCTCCGGGTGTATATACCGCCTTGCTTCCGAACTGTAACTGGAAACCTGATACACCTGATATTGTTCCGGCAGGTGCTCGGATTTCGGAAGGAAAGTTCGGGAACGTATTGAGGTCAGAACCGTATACAGCCACCGTGTTTGCGAACTGGGTGCCGGTAAGCTGCATGCCGTCTCCGGAATCTCCGGCAAAAAGAACTGACACGCTGATTTTAGATGTTACCATATCCTCGTTGTTTAAGATTGTTGTGTTACTCATTGTTTATCGTATTATTGCTTGTCAAAAAATAAAACGCGAACCTTCTCTCTGCCAATGAATTGGTCATTTCAGAGTATAGATGTTGGCGAGTGGTGGTAAAAACTTAACGGGGGGTTGAAAACCTGACACATCCAACCTTTCAGGTTTTCAGCAACGCAAAGCTAAAAATATACTTCCCAAAAAAAACACAAGCAAATTTTTCAGGAAATATCGTCGCTCTTTTTGTCGATGATGATGTTATTGGCCTCGCAATATTCCTGCCACAATTTTTCGAGTTTTCCAGGGCAGTTTTCGTCGAGATCACAGATATCACAGCGTTGCAAGCCGTACATCTGATCCATCCAGCAGCCGTTAGAGCTTTTTTTGACCTCATTGACGTAATTGGGATTTTCCATCATCTTCTGTGTAGACAACTCCATCAGATACAGAATATCTTCCCTCTTTTTCTGATCCTCAATTCCCCAGCTCATAACCGTGCTCCCGTTGCTTTGTGGGTATCTCTATACATGCCGTCAACATCCCGAGTTCAAGGCGGATAGAGCAGAGAAATCCGGCTGTACGTGGAGTACATGAGGACTTCGAGCACTGTCCAACGAAAAAATCAGAGTGCGTAACAAGTTAATAAAGGTGCCCTTGTGAAAGATTGGAAAAAAGACGTATTCAGATCCCTGCAACAAGTAATATACGTCTTTTTCTGAAAGATCATATGGGCACCTCTATTAATTTGCTGCGCGCCCTGATTACTTCGTTGGCCGGTGCTCGAAATCCTCATGTACTACGTGTACACTCCGGTTTCTGCGCTCCGTTCGCCTCGTACTCAAGGCGCTCACGACAATTAATGGAGGTGCCCCCTTGAGCTGGTGAACGGAATTGAGGAGCTGATGGGAATTTTCTTTCGGGGCTCTCGGCGTCGCTATCGGTATCGGGAATCGAATTAGTATGGCTATGATGATAGCTCGTTAGCTCGATGGCAACACCTGTTAACATTGCCTACTGCCAATTGTCTTTTGCCAACTGGATATTGTCTGCCCAACGAAGTAATCAGGGCGCTCATGACAATAAATAGAGGTGCTCATATTATAGCAAATGTTTTTTTCTATTAGTTTATTGATTGTTGATTTATTGATGTGTTGTCAATCTTTCTGGCAACAATGATATATTCTTTTTGTTCTTCTCGGTTCTTGTTTATTATATTGTTTCCATAAGCACTCCATTCGACTTCAATATAGTGGTTGTTTGCATGTTTAAATCTGCTTGAGAGTTCACATCTCGCATTTTCCTCTGTATCAATAAAAACATAGTTGTGTACATATGCTCTTTCATTAGGGTGAATTAAATCCAAAAAATGTGTTCCCCACAAGCCCTTGTTATTATAACCAAGGAACTTTTCAAACGAGCTTGTAAACTCATCTAAAACAAGGTTGCAGTTTAGAACAGCATACGCATCGAATGGAACAGAATGAGTTTCGTCCAGCTGTTGATATAAAAGGTGTAGTCTTCTCATGATTAGTTCCATTTCAAGCTTGTAACTTGAAGTCATAAGATGCGTCCCCAGGCCGCTAATCACTTTATTCCGTTTTCCATGCATGATCCAGTCGATATCGGCTCCGTCTTTTTCCAGTTGTTCCAGTAGCTTTTTTCCCGGAATACTCTTGCCTTTCAGATATGGAGCCATTTGGGCTGGATATTTGATTCCTATCGCCCTGCAAAATGCACTGATGGAACCATGCTTTTTCAGGATGTATTCCCGAAGCCTGTAATTAAAATCTTTGTAAATTTTCATGATGTATGACCGCTATCGAGTTCTATGGAGGCAGAGCTCTTGAGGACACCAATTTGTTGCACGCCCTTTATTCTGCGCTTCAATTGCATCGTTCGGCGGATAGAAAGGGGTTTCTGCGCTCCGCTCATGACAATAGGGGTTCCCTTATTTCGCTGGACGGCGCTTGAAATTCTCATGCTTTCACAAGCCGGGCCGAGTGGCAAGGCCAGTCAAAATTGCCAACCGCCAGCCGCTTCCTCTTTCGGAGTTCGCCGCTATCGAAACATCATTCCGACGGAGCAGGGATCAACAGTGCAACAGTATTTTTTTGTTAGCTGCCAACAGGTTCCCTTTCGATCCAGAAACCCGAGCCTGGCTCTGATTCCCGCATTACGTCTATTGGACAAACGCCTGCTCAACAAAACGGTCAGGGTGCGTAGCAAATTGGGGTGCTCTTAAGACAATGTATTAAATGTGCCTTGTAACGCCTTGGGTTTTTTTGTTTGGTCTTTTTTTGGGGGTTAGCAAGTGATAAACTTCCGGAAGATTTAAGGGCTCACGACGATTTATAGAGGTGACATCCGGCAGAAACCATCCTAACATTCAATGATAGTTTTTTGCCTCGTATTATGCAAGCTAACCTGAATAATTCACCAAGGGAAGAAAAAAACTTAATCGGGAATCGGGGTCGGAAAAGTAGTGACAAGTGACGGCGCTTCGGCTTCGCCGAGCTTAGTGACAAGCATGACCAGAAAAACACCTCAAAGGCTGCCGTGCCATTACTCTTAACTCGTCATTAAGCCTGACTTTGTCAGGCGTCGTCTCTCGTCACTGCGCGACAGCGCTTTCCGATACCGATAGCGACGGCGAACCCCGAAAGAAACAATTGGGGGTCGGGTGTTCGGACTCTCATGAATTATTCAGGCTAAAGGAAGGGCACCTCACAGGGCACCTCTATAAATTGTCGCGAGCACTACGAGGCGAACGGAGCGGAGAAACCGGAATGTACACACAGTACATGAGGATTTCGAGCACCGGCCAACGCAGCAATTTGGGCGCGCAATAAGTTTTTAGAGGTGCCCTAAATGATATTACTCCTCTTTGAAAAACTCCTTAAGACCCTCGCTGTCAGGCTTCATGGTCTTGTCACCTTTATTCCAGTTTGCAGGGCAAACCTCTCCGAACTGCTCGGTAAACTGCAGTGCTTCAACCATCCTCAAGACCTCATCCACATTACGGCCAAGCCCGAGATCATTAACGACCTGATAGCGCACAACTCCTTCCTTGTCGATCAGAAACAATCCCCTGTAGGACACCCCTTCTTTTTCAGCCAGAACATCATAAGCTTTTGACGCTTCTTTATTGATATCCGAAAGCAGTGCATAGGTAACCCCCTCGATTCCCCCCTGCCTGCGCGGTGTTTTGAGCCATGCATGATGGGAAAACTTCGAATCCACCGAACATGCCAGAACTTCTACATTTTTATGACGGAACTCTTCAAGCCTGTCCTGGAAAGCATGAAGCTCCGTAGGACAGACAAAGGTGAAGTCAAGCGGATAAAAAAACAGCACTACATATTTTCCCCTGTAATCCGACATTTTGCATGAGTCAACAAATTTTCCGCCATCCACAACTGCCTCAAGATTAAAATCAGGTGCCTCTCGGCCAACTAAAACGCCCATAGGTATATCTCCCTTTATTGTTGATAAATAATACTTATTAACCTGAATAATTCATGAGAGTTCAAACACCCGACCCCCGATTAAGTTTTTTTCTTCCTTTGGTGAATTATTCAGGTTAAGTCCCTCGAAAAAAACGACCTTTTTGCTCAACCTCGACGTCCCATGCCCATACTTCCGATGCTCATGTTCCAGGAAAGCCGGAACACCCCGCGACGAGATGCGGTCACACTTTGATGTTGAACAACAATTCTGATTGTTCAAAACGCCCTACTGTTATGAAAATACCTGTAATCAGGCTAATCAAAAAATAAGACAATTTCAGTCTTATTATACTATTTCAATACCGTAAAAACAAGTCTTAACCTGAATAATTCACCAAAGGAATAAAAAAAGAGGGAGAGCGGAAAGTAGGAAAGTGTTATGTGTCAGGCGGGAAAAAATTCTCTCCTTCCTTCTCTCTGTGAATATTCATAACTTGTTTTTTCAGACGAAATTGATCGTTCCGCATTGCCCCGCCAAGCAATGACGAGAATCAGTGGCCAGTTTTTTTAACCATCAGGCTATGCGTGCATTTTTCGAATTCGATAAACATCGAACGGACTATCAAACGGAAATCCTTGCGGGATTGACCACATTCTTCACAGTCTCCTACGTTATTATCGTAAACCCGGCGATTCTCTCTGCCGCAGGCATACCAAAAGAGGCATCGGTTATGGCGACGATCCTGACCGCTATTTTCGGTACGCTCCTTATGGGTGTGTACGCCAAACGGCCTTTTGCCGTTGCACCCTATATGGGAGAGAACGCCTTCATAGCCTACACCGTCGTGCAGGCGCTGGGCTACTCATGGCAGACAGCTCTTGCTGCGATATTTATCAGCGGTGTACTCTTCACCATTCTGACGGTTTCCGGTCTCAGAGGATGGCTTGCAAACGCCATTCCGAGAACCCTTAAGCACAGTTTTTCGGTCGGCATCGGGCTTTTTCTGGCATTTATCGGGTTTAACAACATGGGAATGGTTTCACTCGGTGTTCCGGGTGCTCCGGTAAAGATGGGCAACATCTCCGAGCTCTCTGTCATGCTCAGCGTGGCAGGTTTGTTGCTGATAACCGCCCTGCTTATTCTGAGAATCGCCGGAGCTCTTCTTATCGGTATTATTTTTACAACGGCCGTTTTTATGTCATTGAAACTCATTCCTTTTCCGGAAGCTCTGGTCAGCATGCCCCCTTCACTCAGCCCGGTTTTTCTCCAGATCGATTTTCAGGGAGCAATGACTTGGGGATTCATCGGGGTAATAACCAGTGTACTGGTTATGGACTTCGTCGATACCATGGGGACACTCATAGGTCTTTCATCACGGGCCAACCTTCTTGATGCAGCAGAAAACCTGCCCGAGATTGAAAAGCCTATGCTGGCCGATGCCCTTTCAACAATTGCAGCTTCACTGTTCGGGACAACAACCGCCGGCGTGTATATCGAATCGGCTGCCGGTATCGAGCAAGGCGGCAAATCGGGGCTTACGGCCGTTGTCGTTGCGTTGCTGTTTGCCTGCGCCGTATTTTTTTCACCTCTTCTTACTTCCATTCCCCCTCAGGCTTACGGTCCGGCGCTGGTAGTGATAGGCATGCTCATGCTGCAGCCGGTAACAAAGTTTGATTTCGGAAACTACAGTGAGCTCATGCCTGCATTTCTTACCGTATCCCTCATGATCTTTACGTTTAACATCGGTGTAGGCATTACTGCCGGCTTCATTGCCTATGCTGCTATCAAGGTTCTTACAGGAAACATCCGCGATATTCATCCGGGAATGTGGATCCTTGCCGCTTTTTCGCTGACGTTTTACCTGTTTTATCCTTATCACTCATAACCTTAACACCATGCAGAAATCCAGGTTGAGAATAGAGCAAACCGATTGCGTTCTTGCAAACTTCGAGGAAAACCTCTCACGGCACAGAAAATTGGTTGAAAAAGCCATAGACGACAAAGCCGATGCGATTGCTTTTCCCGAACTTTCCCTGACCGGATACAACGTTCAGGACGCTGCTCAGGATATAGCGCTGCATATCAATGACCCGGCGCTCGATACTTTAAAAGAGCTCAGCAGAAAAATAACAATCATTTGCGGCGGGATCGAACTCAGTGACGATTACGGGGTCTATAACTCCGCGTTTCTTTTCGAGGACGGCCACGCACAAAGTGCTCACAGAAAAATTTACCTGCCGACCTACGGCATGTTCGAAGAGCTCCGTTATTTTTCCTCAGGTCAGAGAATCGAAGCGGTTACATCAAGAAGACTCGGGAAAATAGGGATCGCCATCTGTGAGGATCTGTGGCACGTCTCGGTTCCTTATCTGCTTGCCCATCAGGGAGCAAAACTTCTTTTTGTGCTCATGTCAAGCCCGCTTCGCCTCACACCCGGCCAGGCGGAACCGGCAATTGTTCAGCAGTGGCAGCAGATAATCAGCACTTACTCGTTTCTTTTCAGCTCCTACGTCGCCTGCGTCAACCGTGTCGGCAACGAAGACAGCTTTACCTACTGGGGCAATTCCACAGTCGCCGGGCCTGACGGCTTATCCCTTGCAACTGCACCGCTGTTCAAAAAACACAGTATGGACGTGGTCATTGATTTTGACAGCGTCAAGCGGGCCCGTCTGCACTCTTCCCATTTCCTTGATGAAGACCTGCGGCTGTTTGCCGGGGAGCTCAGGGATATCATGACCTGCCGGCCGGAGTAAAAGCACAAATTACCTCATTCTGAATGATGGTGGCGTCAGGCTGACAGGGTAGTGCTTGCTGAAACGCTGCATCGCGTTTTCAGCTTCACGTTTTCCGTCAAACAGCCCGAATACGGCTGAACCACTTCCTGAAAGACTTGCAAAGAGGGCTCCCTCTTCAAGCAGTTCCTCCTTAACCTTTCGCACGGAAGGATAATGATCGAAGACCACCGGCTCGAAGTCATTTTCAAAAGCCGGGAGTACTGACATATCTTTCGTTGTGCAGAGCTTCTCCGCCATTTTTTTCAGATCCGGAACCTCCCGCTCAAACCTGGGGTAGAAATTTCGATAGGCCCATACCGTCGAAATATGTTCCCCGGGAAACACCGTTACCGTATAAAACGGCAGTGAACAATGAAGATATTGAAGCTGTTCTCCGATGCCTGAGGCAAATGCAAGCCCTTCTGTTTCAAGAAAGTAGGGCACATCGGCACCAAGTTTCACCGCAAGATTATGAAGTTCCGCCAGAGGTGCATTGATACCCCACAGCTGGTTCAATACTCTCAGCGTCACGGCAGCATCACTGCTCCCTCCTCCGAGCCCCGCACCGAAAGGAATGTTCTTTGTGAGACCGATAGCGGCGGCACTTTCAGCTCCGGCATACTCCCGGAGGGCTTTCGCTGCTCTCAGGCAAAGATTGCTGTCGTCCGATGGAAGATCGAGGTTACTGCAGGTCATGCTCAGCTCTCCGGCAACGGTGAAGGTAAGCTCATCATACCAGTTGATTGGCGCAAAAACAGTTTCGAGGGTATGATATCCATCCGGTCGTTTCCCGGTAACAAGTAAACCCAGGTTGATTTTTGCGAAAGCTTTTACTGAAATATGCTGCATGGGAACTGACTCCTCTATATTGAAAATAGGCACCTTTAAGGCACCTCAATAGAGATGATTTTACATGAATATTTGCCATATTGCGTGAAAACGGAGCGCGTTGTTTTCCGGAAAGTGTGAACCCGATCAGAACCTTTAACCCCGCAATACCTTTATGACTGCGTCGAGAATTTCAGCTCTTGTGCTTTTCATCGGCTTCCAGACGTTGCCAGTCATCTCCCCGGCGGCGGAGCAACAAACAGTCTATAGCGCTCACATCCTTCAATATGTGGAACAAGATAAGGTTTATTTGCTAGAAAATCTGCGATCCAAAGTCACGAAAAACTCCGAGAAAACGGTTATCGACGCCCTGCTTACGGAAGACGGCCCTCGTGCAGTGCTCCTTTTCCGCAAACAGCTTCGGGACTTCCCTGATCCCGCACTCGACTCGCTGAGTAAAGCCCGTCTGACCGCCTACCGGCAGATCCTTTCGTTAACCAGCGAAAGTAACCGATCCGTAACACAGCAGTCTTTCATCCTGCAGTTCGGCAGCTTCAGCTCACCGGACAACGCGCGCGAACTTGCCAATCGCATCGCCGCTTATACACCGGTTACCATATTCCAGGAAAAGGGTTCGTATAAAGTCCGCACACGAAACATCTTCCACACCAGAAAAGCCGCCGAAGCCGGGGCGAAAAGTCTCCCGTTCAACTCATATATCGTTCACCTGAGATGATCAGAGGATGGCTACCAGACCGTAAAGTACACAATGAGCAAAACGATTGATTTCCTGGGTGAATCAGCCGCAATTGCACAACTGAAACATCTCGCCCTCCAGGTTGCGCAAACAGAAGTCACGGTACTGATTACCGGAGAAACAGGTTCCGGAAAGGAGGTTCTCGCCCGTTTTATTCACGCCGGCAGCCGCAGATCACATAAAAATTTTATTCCCGTAAACTGCGGCGCCATTCCCTCAGGCATCCTCGAATCTGAACTTTTCGGCCATGAAAAAGGTGCATTCACCGGAGCCATTCAAAGCCGTAAAGGTTACTTTGAAAGCGCGGACCACGGCACCATTTTCCTCGACGAAATCGGCGAAATGCCTCTCGAAACCCAGGTTAAGCTGTTGAGGGTCATAGAAACAGGAGAATTCCAGAGAGTCGGCTCATCTGAAGCCATTTACTCCGATGCGCGAATTATCGCAGCAACCAACAAAAACCTGCAACAGGCCGTTGCTGAAAAAAACTTCCGGGAAGATCTTTATTTCCGGCTGCACAGTGTTGAACTTCACATCCCTCCGCTTCGGGAAAGAGAAAGGGATGTCCTGGTTCTTGCGGAACATTTTATCCACCAGTTTGAGCGCAAACATGGCATCTCCTTTGAAGGATTTACAAGCGAAGCGGGTGAAATTCTCCTCCGGTACAACTGGCCGGGAAATGTGCGTGAATTGAAGAATATTCTGGAATCGCTGCTTATTCTTGAAAAAGGAAAACAGATTACACCTGAAATCCTCGACAAACATCTTGTCCAGAGAAACAAATACAAAGGCCTCGTTTACGACCCCGAAAAATCGGAAAAAAACGAGTTGAACCTCATCTACAACAGCCTGATCAGGCTGCATCAGGAAATAAATGAAATTAAGCAGTTGCTCCGGCAAAGGGAGAGCACTCATGAAGACCATCCTAAAACCCCTCTGCTGCTTCCGCCGCCTTTACCGGCAAAACAGCAGTTTCCGGATTCCCGGCCGGATACCGTAAGCAAATCGGGCACCGCAGGCACTGAAAGGCAAAAACCTGAAGTCGAGACACTGGAAACCCTTGAAAAGCAGGCCATAGCAGATGCCCTTGCAGCTTTCAACGGGAACAAACGGCAGACCGCCAAAGCACTCGGCCTCAACGAAAGAACACTTTACCGGAAAATCCGGAAATACCGTTTGGCAGCAGAAGATTGACTCCAGAGCACCCTCCAAGTCGTTACTGCCTAATGATTCAATTCGCGACCCCGAAACCCGATACCGACCCCGATTCCCGAAAGAGAGAAAATCGGAATTCGCCGTCGGTATCGGAATCGGGAATCGATCTTTATCTTTTCTCCCCCCTTGTCACTCGTTACTCGTCACTTGTCACTATTCTTTTGCCTACTGCTGACTGCCTACCTGTTCCCTCTCGTTACTACTCTTCCAATCAGAGCAACGAGCAGGACAAATGCGGATATCACCGTTGCGGCTTTGGGCAAAAGGTCGGGGTGGCGCGTATAAAAGGTCAGCATGATGTTTCGTTCCACATCAGCAGCGAGAGATCGCCGTTCCCACCATGGAATTTCAGCGTATACGCGCCCGTATTTATCAATAAACAGTGAAACACCGGTGTTTGCGCAACGAGCCATCGACCGCCGGTTTTCGATACAGCGGAACCTTGCGATAGCGGCATGTTGGTAAGGTCCGTAAGACTTTTCGTACCACCCATCGTTTGTGACGAGCGTGAGAAACTCCGCCCCCCTGCTTACAAAACCCGCGACAAGACCGGGAAAAATAGATTCATAGCAGATGGCATTCGAAGTTTTTACTTTTTCTCCTGAAGCCGTGGTAAACTCCATGATCGTCATGTCACGTCCTTTCCCCCAGCTGCTTATTCCGGCAAGAGAAAGCGTAAAATTATCCAGCCAAGGGGCATATTCCATGTACGGCACACGTTCCGCAAAAGGTACAAGTTTCATCTTGCGGTAGACCTGCGGCTCACGCTCTCCGGTTCCGACAAGCAGTGATGCATTGAAGGTCTGGTAATACCGCTTGTCATCAGAATTAAACTTGTAGAGAAACTCGTTGCCAGCAACCTCTTCATCTGAATAATACACGATATCGGAATAACCGCTAAGAAGGGCTCCTCCCCAATGTTTCACCCTTGTTTTCAGCAGATCGTAGTAGGAACGGTTCCGCTCGTCAAGAATATAGAACGGTATTGCTGTTTCAGGCCAAAGAATCAGGTCCGGCCTGTTTTGAGATACTGCCCGGTCGGTCATGCTGAAATAGATGTGCATGATATCCAGACTGCTGTATTTCTTCCACTTTTCAAAAGGGTCGATATTCGGCTGGATCAGGGAAACCTTTACCGTCGGACGCGTCTGCCGCAGCTCATCATTTGTAAACACCACAGAAGAGTACCCGAGGGGAAGCACAACCATCACTGCCAGAAGTGCCGCATGTATAAACACTTTTTTCCGCACCCGAAATCTCCACCAGGCATCAACCGCAAGCACATTGAAACACAGCAGCCAGAAGCTCACTCCCCAAACGCCGGTAACGTCGGCATACTGAATCATACGGTTGAGCAGGGCTTGTGAATTACCGAACACCAGCCAACCGAATGAGAGGTCCTGGCCGATATAGAGCCATTCCCAGGCAACCCATATGAAAGGCAGACTGAAAAGAGCAAAGCGGTAACTCCGGAGTTTCTTCGACACAAAAAACAGCAGGAAAGGAACCGTCGAGCAGACAGCCTGCACAAAAACCGTAAGCAGCCCGCCCGGCAAGGTTGCAAGAGAAACCCACCAGAGACTGATAGCGCAAAAGATCAGCATCGACGTGTAGACACGGCCAAAAAAACTCCGGAAAGAGAACTCCCCGCGCAAGGAAATCAGCAGGGGAACCAGCGCAACCCAGGCAAGCAGCTCAAGCCGTATAAACGGGTATGTCGGAAACGAGACGCCCAGCAGCACCCCGCTCAGCACAGGCAAACCGTAACCCGCAGGAGCTCGCCATGCTTCAGGAGTTCGCAGCATATATGTCTGGAAAGTTGTTCAACGGAAACCGGATCAAAAATAGTAAAAACTCGGAAAAAAGACACAGCTTGTATAGCAACTTTAGAGGTACCTTTTTTACCCTTTATTGACGCCCGAAAAATAGATGGATGATGGAAAGGGATTAAAGAGGTATATTTTACTTTAATTATTTATTTTTATTCTTTAAATTTGTCTCAAGCTGTTATTTAACAGGAATTACCAGCAAAAAACTTCCTGCTGAAAATTTCTCAACGCCACCAAAAAGGAGATTCATTATGGCTCTATTCGGCACTAAAGACACTACAACCGCCCATGCTGATTACGAGATTATTCTCGAGGGTGGTTCAAGCTCCTGGGGACAAGTAAAAGGTCG
>JANQGE010000118.1 GCA_028277485.1 Chlorobium sp. | reverse complement strand
ATGGAGTTGCAAGGGCTGTCGCGAGCACGCCGCTGACAAAAGCCCCGAAACTGTCATGATGAGATGCAACCTTGCCGATTTTACCGGGCACCACCGGAGTGCCGAACTCAAAAAGACCGAAAAGGTTCAAGCTGAAGGCAAACACAACCGCTGTAATAAACACGACAAATGCCGGCGACTGGAACTGGAATCCCCACCCTATTTGCTGTCCCATTCCCTGCAGTCCCCAGACAAAGCCGGCAAGAACCCAGAAAGAAAACACTACGCCGGCGGCAAAGAGCAGGCTCAGATAACGGCCGGTCTTCCGGTCCTGATCCGACCCCGACGAATCGGGACCGATAAGACTGAGCACCTTAATCCCCAGTACAGGAAGCACGCAAGGCATGATATTGAGCAGACCCCCCCCGAAAAACGCAAGGCCGAGCATCAGGAGCAACGACTCGGAAACAGAGGAAGTGCCTGGAGTCTTTGCTGACACGGCAACATCCCCGTCGATAACATATGCCCCATGGCCGGTTACGATGACACCCTTGAGCCTTTTGGCTTCCGCACCGTCTGTAAGGGGAACCTTTACCTGCTTGCCGCCGACTGTGATCCCGTTGAGACCGAGTCCTTTTTCCGGCTGCAACGGATAAAACTCTTTCAGTGTCGCCGCTTCGGGTCCTGAAAAAACAACCTGGACATAGCCGACATCATCTTCCCCGACAAGAGTCATGCTTTCTACAGCGAGCAACCCGTCTCCTGGTTCACGCGGGATCTTGTTCCGGAATTTTTCCGCAAGAACTTTCCGGTCATGCCCCGCACTGTCAGCCTCCAGATTCAGCGCAGCCGAACCCGGAACACAGACTTCATTACAGGATAACCATGATAGTTCAGCCTTCAGGGGAAAACGGCTTTCAGGAAAAGAACGATCATCCCGGAGTTCTTGGGGAACGATCCTTGAAAAAAGAACAACTTCATTGCTGTAACCAAACCCTGTAAGGCCGTCTGACTCAAAACGCTCCGGGACGGGATACTCCAGAGGAAGGGCGTGGAAACCCTTGGGCAGCTCCCAGCGTATTTCTACAGGCATCCCGGCCTCACCGGGGTTCTGCCAGTACACGTGCCAACCCGGCTCGATTTTCATATGGACAGCAACCAGAAGGCCATCGGCCGCTGAATTATCGACAACAAATACCTCTGCCGAGACAAGCTGCTCGTCCCCAAACAATGCTGCATGGAGAGGTGAAAAAAAGGCTTGAAAGCACAGTAAAAAGCTTGCAAGAAACATCGTAGTCCAACGCTGGGGCATAGTCTTCCTCAACACAATTCAACGATTCAACATCTTAACAATCTAACAACGCTACTCCTCACCCCGGTTGATAGCTATGCACACTGTTCTGGGCGGATGGGAGATAGTTCACACCGAACCAGCTTACCAGAAGCACAAGAAAAGCCAGGGCAAGATACCACTGAAGCCATTTCTTGTTGACTTTGGCAGAGTTTGCGTGCATATAACCAAGGTAGATGAGCCAAGCGATCAGGGCCCATGTTTCTTTCGGGTCCCAGGTCCAGTAATGTCCCCAGGCCTCTTTAGCCCAGAGAGCTCCAAATACGAGTCCGAACGTCAGAAACACAAATCCCAGCAGGGCAAGATAGTGGCTCAGAGCCTCGTCGCCGGTTGCCGTCGAGCGGATGTTGCGGTAAATATTGTGCCATGCTGCGGCTGAAGAGGCGGCAAGCAGAACGTAACCGACAAGATACACTACGACATGAGGAACAAACCAGACGCTCTGCAATGCAGGCATGAGGCTTCTGTCATAAACATCGGGGTAAAGGAGATTGATCACAAGAAAGAACGAGGCCAGCATCACACAGTAATACTTAAGCCAGCCAACTTTCCAGCGGTACTCTACAAGAAAACCAACGACGGGAATCAGCGTTGCGTACCAGAGACGGGTTTCACCGAGCGTTCTCAGCGGAGGACGGTCAAGCCCTGCCCAAAAGACAACCAGAAACGAAACCATAATTGCAGTTCCGACCAGCATCAGCAGTATACCCGGAACCTTCAGTGCCCGCCGCCTTCCTGAAAAAACATCTAACAGACTGCCTCCTCCCCAGCATGCCATGGCACTGAATGCAACATATGGAAACTCAACCCAGGTCATAGTTACATTTTTTTTATTCCTTTCCAGAAAAAAATGGCATTGCCTGCCATGATCATAAAAAATCCCAGATAGACCGCAGGTAACCACGGGTCCTTCACGCCTTCCACCAGGCTGAGTTGGGACCATCTGCCGGATTTTTCGTCATATCCCATCTGGTAAAGCTTCCACCCGTTAACGCTGACAGGTTTGTTCACTTCAAGAACCTCACTCTGCCCCTTATCACCTTTACCGCTCCGGATAGTCACCTCTGAACGATACTTTTTAGGAGAGCCGGGAACCAGCACAAGAAGCCCGTTTCCTGCCTGGACAATCGCAGGTTTCTCAAAAGGACTCCCGGTGCTGACCCAGCCGGAAAAGAACTTACCGTCGGCTGTTCCGGAAAGGAGGGCATAAGGAACACCCGCTGTGGCATCGACAGGAACAGGATTTCCGTCCCCATCTCTCATGGCATGAGGAAGGTATTTCTCCACCAGAACCTCCAAGCCGCTCCACGCAACCCTCATTCCCTCGGTAATACCCCGCGTCGATCCCGATTCGTCTATTTCAAGCCGGTCCTTGCCGGAATCATAAAGTGCAAGCTGCGGTTCGTATTCCTGCATCTCAAAATCCTGAAGGTAGAGGGTAAACGGAAGGTCAACCATGTTGTTTGACAGGGAATTGTAACCCCGTGCAGTTGAACGACCTTCGTAGAGCGGAATGATCACTCTCTGAAGGTCTGCCGCCCCCACAACACCGCAGGACAGTGCTATCCAGAAACCTGCATGAAAAAGAACGAACTGAAGATTAGCCGCCTTGAAAGGAACTGTTTTCCAAACCAGCGACAGCCCCATGTTGACAAGAAAAAAAAATACCGTAAGAGCAAAAGGCCAGCTTGCAAAAACACCGTCCAGCCTCAGCTTCTGCGCCCATAACGGGCCTGTTCCGGGTTCCTGCGGCAGCACTCCTCCGAAAAAGGACAACACGGCAAGCGTAATAATAAGACAAAGACCAAGAGGGATACCGCCAAGCCAGGCGACAAAGCGGTTGTCTCTGAGTATCAGCGCCGCAATAACGATATTTGCTGCAAACAATACCAGGATTACGCCGTTCAACGGCCACCCGGGCACAGCGACACCCTTTGCCCCTCCTGCCACTTCAACAACAAAACCTGTCGCGACCAGCACCACGGAAAACAGAAACCCCTTCCTGAACGACCATGAGACACCGGTTTCATTTACCTCTTTTTTGTCCATACAACCGACTATTCCTGTACTGCATCATCACGAGGCTGACCGTTTTCTCCCGATGTTTCAGCCGTTATGATATGACAGCATTTGCAGATTATTGCCTGCAGTTCCTGCTGACTTGCACCTTCGCTTATTTTTTGGATAGCATCGTTGATCTCCTCCAGATACAACTTGCTTTTTACTTCCTGTTGCCCTCTTTTTTTGTTGAGATACTGCGAGACCGCTGCTGGAGTCACACCAAGAGTTTTTGCCGCCTTTGATTGAGTCATACCTGTTTTAACCAACCCTGTCGCTATATCCGCCCTTATATGGGGAAGGTTGTACCACACTGCCCTTTCACATGGAAAAATCACTATACATACCCTCTTGTAATTTTATTCAAAAACGACCTGAAAGTTTGCTCCTCTCCCTTTCCAGGTCACCTGTTTCACCTTTTAGGACACCCCTGCTAACTGTTGCACACTTATTGGGTCGGGCAGATAGATCGAACGTCCGCAAAACAACTTGTAGAGGTGCCCTTCGGTGTGAAGTAGCTACAAATCCCACGCCTCCTTTTCAATCAGTTTAAAAGGACCTATCAAGATGTAACAATAGTTAAAACACAAAATAGAGCCCCCTTGTTCCACACCGAAAACTTTCTTGCTACATTTCTGCATAGAATAATCGTTGGTAGATCCCGACAAAGTAACCAGGGTGCGCAACAAATCGAGGCGCTCTTTAGGGCACCTCTATAAATTGTCGTGAGCGACATGAGTACGAGGCGGACAGAGCACAGAAACCGGAGTGTACATAGAGTACATGAGGATTTCGAGCACTGCCCAACGAAGTAATCAGGACGCGCAACAAATTTATAGAGGTGCCCTTTAGAACGCTTAATTTAGGACATAATAATATTAAACGAGAATATGTAATTATTTTTTCAGCCTGATTATGCAACATTCACCCAAGCGGCCTTTCAGAACTTTCCTCGGCGGGTCTCTTCTTGTAATGATCATCATACAGTTCGTCCCCCTGGAAAGGAAAAACCCCGAACCGGCAACGGTTTCGGGATTTCCGTCAGAAATCGAGGATATTCTGCAAAGAGGCTGTTACGATTGCCATTCCTTCGAAACACGATGGCCCAGATGGGCCTACATTGCACCCGCATCATGGCTGATTACCAAAGAGGTGTCTTCAGGAAGAAAAGCGCTTAACTTTTCCGAGTGGGAACGTTACGGGGATATGAAAAAAACAGAGCTTGAGGAAAAAATCGATTCTACTCTTCATAAAAACACCGCACACGCCAAGCTTTATCTGACCTTCAACCCCACAGTCAGGCTGACACCGCAGGAACGCGTAAAGCTCTCCTCCTGGTTCTACCCGGAGAGCCCGGGGAATCAGTAGGCAGTAAGCAGTTGGTAGGAGGTGTTAGGCGGGAGAAAGAATAGTGACAAGTGACGAGTGACAAGAGGGGATCAGTTGGCAGAAGAAAGAAAATGAAGAAAAGATCGATTTCCGATTACCGAATCCCGATTCCCGATAGCGACGGCGGGACGCTGGCACGCAGTGACGAGTGACGAGAGGGAAGGTGCTATGTACTAAGTGTTAAACGGGAGAAAATAATCGGAGATCGGGGTCGGCCCCGTGTAATAAGAAAGGATATTACACAGGGGTTAAATATCCGGTTTGATTTCACGGGGGGTTCGGGGTCGAATTGACTCAGTAGGCAGTTGACAATAGCGGTTGCCCTAAAAATTCAACCTGTACCCTTCCGGATAAAACCCTTTGATGATCCCGATAACTTTTTCCGGATCATCTTCCAGAAAAATAAAATCCAGATCCTTTTCCGCGATATACTTCTTCCCTTTGCACATGGTCTCCTGCATCCAGCGGTAAAACCCTTCCCAGTAATCGCAACCCATCAATATTACCGGAAAACGACTGCTTTTCTGTGTCTGTATAAGTGTGGCCGCTTCGGAAAACTCATCCATTGTGCCGAAACCTCCCGGAAGAGTGATAAAAGCCTGGGAATATTTCAGAAACATAACTTTGCGAACAAAAAAGTACTGAAAGGTCAACAGCCTGTCTTGGTCAATAAAAGAATTGGGACGCTGTTGATTGGGAAGTTCGATATTAAACCCTATGGATATCCCCCCTGCCTGCTGTGCACCCTTGTTTGCTGCCTCCATTACACCCGGCCCACCGCCTGTAATCACTGAAAATCCGTTCACCGCAAGACACCGGCCCATCTCTTCGGCCAACTGGTATTCCATGCGCTCAGGACCGACCCTTGTCGACCCGAACACGGTCACCGCCGGTCCGATATCGGACATCTTTTCAAATCCGTTCACGAACTCCGCCATGATTTTGAAAACACGCCACCCGTCGCCAGCAAAATCGGTTTGGCAAGAGTACTTTTTTTCCGGCGGCTGAACCTTTTGAGCTCTCGAATCCTCTTTTTTGGATGTTTTTCCTGAAGAAGGCATCTCAATTAAAGCTCAAGAAAATTCCTGATAATATTTTTTCCTTCATGGGTCATGATCGACTCCGGATGAAACTGAACCCCGTAGAGGAGTTTCCTGCGACAGTCCATTCCCATGATAACCCCGTCATCCGTCCACGCCCGCAGCGTCAGCTCTTCCGGCAGACTCTCTTTCTCAACGATGAGCGAATGATAACGCGTTGCTATAAAGGGGTTTTCTATTCCGGCAAATATTCCTTCGTTATCATGATAGATTGGAGATGTCTTGCCGTGCATGATGTCAACGGCCCGGATTACCCTGCCTCCGAGAGCTTCCCCGATTGCCTGGTGACCAAGACAAACGCCAAAGAGCGGTATTTTGCCCTGGACGGCCTTGATCAAAGGAACCGATATACCTGCATCTTCAGGTATGCCCGGCCCGGGCGAAATCACAATTTTCTCAGGCTTCCGGTCAAGCACTTCCTCTACCTGAGTCTCGTCATTACGGTATACCTCAACAAGCGCTCCCAGCTCGCCCATATACTGCACGAGATTATAGGTAAACGAATCGTAGTTATCTATTACCAGGATCATCGATGGTGTATAGGTTAAACGGACCAACAAATCTTACAATCGCTTAACATAATCAAAAAAATTCAAGGTGGGAGCGGTTTGCTGCAACATGACGAAACATCGCTTCATACGCAGGACTCATCCCAATATTTCTGCGGGCCATGACAATACGTGCTGTTTCGAGAGCTTTATCTATGTCATAGCGCTGAAAGCCCGATCCGGGGTCTCCCCATGAAAAAGACGGTACGTATTTGGGAGGAAAACCGCTGCAGAAAATATTTGCAGAGGCACCGGCCACGGTGCCGGTATTGAACATCGAGCTAATCGAGCATTTGGTATGCTCTCCCATCAACAACCCTAAAAACTGCTCACCGGTCTGCATCTCCTTACCGTCGATAATGAGCCCGATTTTCCCGTAATTGTTTTTTAAATCCGAAGTATTGGTACCCGCCCCCAGGTTACACCATGAAGAAATATAGGAGTGTCCCAGAAAACCCTCATGCTGCTTGTTCGCATAGGATTCGACGATCGAATTCTCTATCTCTCCCCCGACTTTGGAAAATTTTCCGATGGAAACATTATTGTGCAGATTTGCTCCGGTTTTTACACATGCCGACCCGTCGAGAAAGACATTCCGCACAAGAACAGCCTGAGGTTCCACTACAGTGCCGGGGCTTACATGAATAAAACCTTCTTCCGCGTCAAGAACAGCTCCCGGCTTGATCACCGCTCCTTCTCCGACAGATATATTTCCGGGGTTCTCCAGTCCGGCACGGGGAGACACCCTGCCGGAGATCTTGCCCAAGTCAAGAGTTTCGGCTTCACGCTCAAGCTCTCCCGGATGAAGGACGACCGGGTCCCATATGTTTTGGAGCAGCCTGAACCCGTCTGACGTGATTATCTCGGACTCACCAGCCAACCGTTTCGTATCTATATAATCAGGGGGCGTTTCGCCCGGCACAGCAACAAGCGCCGCTTTCACCCTCGCAAAAACCAGGTCGTCCCCTTGCAGCAGACACTGTCCGGGAGCGGGCGGATCGTGAAGCATAATATCTGCAGCTTTCTTATCGCACAGAAGCCTGCCGTTTACCAGGAGAATATCCCTTTCCAAATCACCGGTATGCCGGAAAACAGGCAGATGTTCACGGTAAAAAGGTTCCAGATAACGTCGAAGATGACAGGAGAAAGCAATATTGGGGAGATGAAAACGAAACTTCTGCAGAATGGTTCTGCATCCGACAGAGAGACCGTAAACAGGTTTGAAATGCACCAGCGGCCGGAATCGGTGAACCGTTTCATCTTCGAATATGACGATATGCATATCACAAAAGTTATGGGCACCTTTATAAAGGGCCCCCTTATCTGAGCACCTTTATAGAAGCCGGAACACTTTCAATCCTGATCTTTCCACCCATATTTTCAAACACTTCACCGTCCATATGCATAACATCCGGTTCAGGCAGATCAAGCTCAACCGCTCTGGCCTTGCAGTATAGAACATGGGGATCGAAAATCTGGGTTCCCCGAGTATATTTCAAGATATATTTAAAAAACGCGGCTTTCGGGATCGCCTTTAAAATGCAGACATCAAGCAGGCCGTCATTGATCTCTGCTTCAGGAGCAATATGAAACTTTCCCCCTTCAATGCGCCCGTTTCCAACTGAAAAAGCAAATATCGGTTCATGTATCTCCACGGATTTTTCCGGAGTAACGAGCTTAATATGCATTTTTGGCGGTTTATAACCCAAAAGCACATGCAGCAGAGCATAAAGGTACATCAACTCCCCCTTGAACCATCTTGTATTGCCAACCTTATGGGCGATTCTTCCCGTAAAGCCCAGACCGAGAGAATTCAGAAAATACCGCTTGAATTCCCCATTTGCATGCACCCGGCCAAGATCAACCATTACAGAATCGGCCCGCTGATATGCATCGACAGGAAAACCCCGATCAAACCGGTGATCAAGCGATTTAATGAAATCATTTGCCGAGCCCAAAGGGAGAATACCAAGACTGACATCTGAAAAAGCCAGAATATTAGCAACCTCATGAGCAGTGCCGTCCCCGCCACATGCAACCACCGCCCGGCTGTCAACAAGCGCCCCACGAGCGATTTCCAGGGCATGGCCTGCATATTTGGTACAATACACTACCGCATCACGCTGCATCTCTATCGCACTTCGAAGTATACCCGTTTTACGGGCTGCTCTGCCTTTATCTGCGACGGGGTTTATAATAAATGTAGTATTATGCCTGCTCAACGGCTTTCGATTTCATCATTTAGGGCACTTCTATTAATTTGTTGCGCGCCCTGATCACTTCGTTGGTCGGATAGGAGAGGGTTTCTGCGCTCCGTCCGCCTCGTACTCAAGTCACTCACGACAATTTATAGAGGTGCCCTCTGTTTGCCATTCGGCGGTTTTCCCGGACACCATTGAAGTAATTCATCCTTAATTGAATCGCTCAAATTGGGCAGCACATCTGCCAGTTCTTGAAAATGCACCTTTCATCTGCTATGTTCAGAACCCGGGGCATGTATCCAACGAGTTCCGCAGACAAGGTAAGGCACGTTTCACATCCCTGAAACGGTTGAATTGGAAATCCCTGTGCCGGGATACAACGAATATACACTCCTCAACATATTTACCATACTGCCAAAACTTCCTGCGGAAAAACTGCACCACAAGCACCCACGCCGGGAGCGAAACACCCCTACATTGCCGCCTCACGTCATTGTAGCGAAGTGTTTTCGTGTATTTTGTGTTTTTTTCTTTAAAAAGAAGTGAAAAAATACCTTATTTATGAATATTACATCATTCAGTACTTTACACAAAAAATCAGTTACCGACATCATGCAAACTTGCACCGTAACAGATCTGCCGATAACAGAAAACCGGAACTGGCTGGCAGCCCATAAAAACAACGGATACAATAAAGTCATTAAACGGCTCGGGGACGACATTCTTCTTTGCAGCATAGACACAGACCACGATATATCGCTCGATTTCATGGACGTGGACACTCTTCGTTCTGTCCTGCACGATTCGAACCTTGATGGCAAAACGTTCTACCTGGTATGGGATATGAAACACATCACCAGCATGTCCCTTACCTATAAAAAACAGATTGCAGACCTTATCTATAATCCTACCGTCACGCTCGGCATTGTGGTATTCTACAATGTGGAGCCCCAGTTTCTCACCATGGTGGAGACTTTTGCCGCAATGGTGCCCGAAGAACTGCCGGTACTTATCAAGCAAAACTATACCGATGCTGTAAAAGCAGTTGTAGCCTGGAAAGAGGGCACACTCGTCGGTGAAAGCTTCGATAACAAAGAGGATAAAAAGGATAAAAAATACGAACTCCAGAAAAGAGAATTCCTCGCTACCCTCGGCAGACTTTCCTGGCTGAACATGATGGACCAGAACATCCAGTTCCCTCCCCAGAACGACAAGCTGTATCCCTTTTTCAAGGCAATTGAAAACCTTCAGGGCGATCTTCGGGAAAATTTAAAAGAAAAAGAGCTGGAGCTCGAGCATATTGTAAGCAACAGCGAAAAAATCCTTACGGAAAAAAACATTCTGCTCAACGCACAGAAAGAGCTGTATAAAAAACTCAAAAGCCACCTTGAAAAGGAAAAATCGGCACTCACTGCGAGAATCGCCACACAGGAGATGGAGCTTACGAGAATATCAACCGCAATCACCGAAAAAACCTCTACCCTGCGCCAGCTTCTCGACATGATCAGTTCGCTGGACATCGATCAGACGAAAAAAAGCATGATGATCGAAAACTGTCGAAATATGATAGATACCGAGCTGATCGAGAAGAGACTCAACATAGAGCTCACAACAACAGATTCCGAGTTTCTTTCAAAACTCCAGAAAAAACACCCGAACCTCAACCAGCGGGAACTGCGCATTTGCCTGTTGATAAAACTGAATTACAACACACGGGAAATTGCCCGTTCGGTGGGGATCTCGACCCGAGGCATGGAAAGCATCCGCTACCGGATGCATAAAAAAATCGGTTTGTCGAAACACCAGTCCCTGAAAAGTTATCTTACCGACTTGGCAACTCCAGCATCTTGAAGGAAACCCACTCAGTAGAAAAAGCATCAAAAGACCGCGGTGTACCATGCTGCCCCAAACATACCCACGCCGCGGTGTAACGCCCTTAACAGTAAAAGCAGCAACATGGCTGTTAGAGACCTTAACTGATTCCGCAGTTTTTTCGTTACTTCAGCCCCCCCAATGCCTGCACCTCTAAATGCGTTACGGTCGGATACCGGGTGCATATTAAAAATCAGTTTTTCAAAAATCATCTCACCGCACCTGCCGCCGGGCTTAGTTAACGTAAAAGCCGGGTAAATCGGCCAAACATGCAGTAATTCCCCAAAAGCACTAAAAAAATAGAAAAATTCAACGGCGCGCCAACCTCTTCCGCCAATATATGGCTTGCCTCTACGCAAGAAAAAACGTATTCTTATCCTTATAATACGTCAAATATTCATAATCAACACAAACTCAGGGTGGTTTCCATGAAAAGATGTCCGGAATCAAACCTGCCTGTAACCGGGAGCCCTCACTGGAAAGCCGTTCATACTGATCAGAAATACACGACTCACATCAAAAAAATCGGTGACGATATCCTTTTGACATACTACGAAGCCGACAGAGACATCACCATTGAGTATATGGATAAATCTCTCTTTCAAACAGTTCTTGACGATTCCGGTCTTACAGAGCAATCCATATATCTTCTTCGCGACCTCACTCACGTTACGGACATTTCCTATGCATACAAGGTAAATCTTACCCAACTGATCTACCACTGGAAGCCTTATTTCAAACTGATCGTGTTTTTCAATATCCTCCCGGGATTTCTCACAACAGTGGAAGCATTCGCCTCCATTGTCCCTGAAAATACCCCTGTCCTGCTGGTTGACACTTATGGTGACGCCATACGCGCTGTACTGGACGCCAAAGCCGGTCATATCCCGCTCGAGGAATATGATGATGAAGAAGACGAGCTTTACGCACAAAGGAAAAAAGAATATCTTGCCGCAACAGCCCGGATCGGGTGGATGAGCATGCTTAACCAGCCGATTAACACCCCTGAGAACGATGAATACCTTTTTCCGTTTTTCAAGGCTCTTGAATCATTGCAAAAGGACCTGCAGGAAAAAGAAAAACTTACGGTTCAGGAAAAAAAACTGGCAGAAAAAAAATTCGAGAAAAAAATCTTGGAAAAAACCATTCTCCTCAATGCTCAACTTGAATTGAACAATAAACTTAAAACCCAGTTCGACCGCGAGAGAGCCGCATTAAAATCACGAATAGCAGCGCTGGATATGGAGCTTACAAGAGTTTCCACGGCAGTGGCGGAGAAGACTGCCGCGCTGAAGTCGCTCCGGGAAAAAATATCCAGCCTTGAAATCGATCCTCCTCTGAAAAAAGAAATGACCGAAACATGTGCAAAGTTGATCGAAACGGAAACAATCGAAAAGAAAATCAATACCGACCTTACCGCAACCGATTCGGAATTTCTCTCTAAACTGCAGCACAGGCACCCGAACCTCAACCAGAGGGATCTGCGGATATGCCTGCTTATCAAACTGAACTACGATACCAAGGAAATTGCGCGGTCCATCGGTATTTCAACCAGAGGACTTGAAAGCATCCGCTACCGAATGCATAGAAAAATGAGCCTCTCAAAACATCGATCGATAAAGAATTATCTAACAAAACTTACCATCACATAACAAAAAACGGCAAACTTTTTAATTCCGGTTGTCGCTTGACAAACCGTTTCCCCAACCCATTTCCCCCAACCTATGAGAAAGTGTCCTGTTTCCGCACTGCCTGTTTCTGAAAAGCCTCATTGGAAAACAGCTCATACCCAGAGAGGTTACCTGACAAAATTCAGCCTGATCGGCCCGAACATCATTCATGGCGAAATAGTAACCGACCATGATGTAGTCATGGATTATATCGATAACAAGTTGTTCCAGACCATCATCAAGGAAAGCAACCTGACCGGCAAGGCTATCCACATGCTGTTCAACCTGAATCATGTGAAAGGAATCTCTTTTACGTACAAAAAGGACTTGGTAAACCTGCTCTACAATTCGGGCCCGATATTCAAACTGCTTGTGATTTATAACGTAGATCATGAAATACACTCAATGGTAGAAACATTTGCCGCCATAGCCCCGGAGGAGTCAACAATTGTCAGCGCTGGCGATTACCAGGAAGCGATACAGATGATACTGGACTCCAAATCAGGCAAGCTGGAGCCCGGGCCGTATGAGAGCGATGAAGAACAGCAGTACAACAGGCACAAAAAGGAGTTCCTCTCGGCTCTTGCAAGGTTCCACTGGCTCAATCTGCCCAACCACCCCATAACCATGCCTGCGAGCCGCAACCCGCTCTACCCGTTTTTCAAGGCTCTCGAAGCCTTTCAGCATGACCTCCGTGACAAAGAAAACCTTTACCTGAAAGAACAGAAAAAAATCGCCGAAGAATACGAGAGAAAAATCACCGAAAAAAACATACTGCTCAACGCTCAGGAAGCACTGAACAAAAAAATAGAGTCTCAGCTCGAACGTGAAAAATCGTCGTTGATCTGCCAGATCGCGGCAAGAGACATGGAACTGAAGCAAATGTCGTCGACCATGTCTGAAAAGAGGTTAAAAATCGAATTGATACAAAGTCTTGTTGAACAGACGGATATAGAACCTGTCCTGAAAAAGCAAATCGCGGTCAGCTGCCGGGAAATCGCCGATCATTACAATCGAAATGAGTGCAAAACCGACAAAGAAATAACCGTTGCGGATTCAGCATTTATCTCGAAGATGCAACGCCGGCATCCCGATCTCAGCAAACGGGACCTGAGTATCTCCCTGATGATAAAGCAGAATTACAGCACCACGGAGATAGCCCACACAATAGGCATGACACCCCGCGGTGTCGAAAGCGTACGGTACAGACTGCATAAAAAGCTCGGACTTGCAAAACATCAATCCATAAAAAATTATCTTCTTGATATGGCAAATAGTTGAAAACAACGCCCCGAGATATTTTCATAGATGTCTTTTGTATCCAGGTAGAAAAGTATCATGAAACGTTGTCCTGTCACCCGGCTTCCTGTAACTTGCAAGCCCCACTGGAACAGCCCTCATTTGGCTGAAAACTATATCACGAAGTTTAGTCTCATCGGATCGGACGTCATCTACATCGAGGTTGAAACCGATTGCGAGGTAACCATGAACCATGTCGATTTTGACATTCTTCATTCCGTTATCGACGAAACAAACCAGACGGGCATACCTGTATATACAGTGGTTAATCTGGCCAATATCAAGGGATGCTCCTTTACTTACAAAAGAGACTTGGTTAACCTTCTCTACAATGCAGGACCCGTGTTTCATCTCCTTGCGATCTACAACGTTCATCCTGAAATGCTGCTGAATATCGAAACACTTGTTGCCATAGCTCCCGAGGAATCAACGATTGTAATAACAGGCACCTACCATGAAGCCCTGATGCTGATAATGGGCAGTAAGACCGGAAAGCTGAAACAACGGCCTGTCGAAAGCGAAAAGGAACAGCAGTATAATGCCTGTAAAAAAGAGTTTCTCGCGGCTCTGGCAAGGATAAGCTGGTTCAATATGTTCAGCCATCCGATAACCATGCCAGATAGTGACAGCCCATTTTATCCGTTTTTCAAGTCACTGAAGGATTTGAGAAATGACCTTTGTGAAAAAGAACAGCTTCAACAACAGGAGCTGAGAAGACTTATGGGAGACTACGAGAAAAAAATCACCGAAAAAAACCTACTGCTCCAAGCACGGCAAGCACTTAGCAAAAAGCTGCAGATGGAACATGAAAAATCCGAGCTTGCTGCAAGAGTCGCCTCAAAAAACATGGCACTGACCAGATTGTCTACCGCCGTGGCTAAAAACAGAACAAAGGTCGCAAGGATTTGCAGCCTTGTCGAGCAGCTGAATATCGAACCGGCAGTAAAAGAACGCATAACAGCCGCCTGCCGGGATATTGTGGCCGATGGACTGTACAACAATGAACAAACAGCCCTTGAGATAACCACTGCAGATTCCGAATTTCTTTCCGATCTACAGCACAGGCACCCCAATCTTACCAAGAAAGAACTTCACATCTCAATGCTGATAAAACGTCATCTCAGTAATGCGGAGATCGCCCGCTCAACAGGGCTTACGCCCCGGGGTGTGGAAAGTCTGAGATATCGGATGCATAAAAAATTGGGCCTTGCAAAACATCAATCTATCAAGAACTATCTTCTGGATATAGCGGCAGCAACCAGCTGAAGGGCACCTCTATTTATTGTCATGAGCGGTTCAAGTGCAAGGCGAACGGAGCGGAGAAACCGGCGCTTTTCAGCCCCCCACCCCTGCAGGAATACCGAAAACGGTATCACCCCTCCCGAAAAGATTTTCAGGAGAGGCAACACGTTCGTATAACATCACCGAACACACCGGAATTGCCCTCAAGCAAAATACATCGACTTCACATTGACAAACTCGCGTATGCCGTACCTGGAAAGCTCACGACCGTAGCCAGACTGTTTGATGCCTCCGAAAGGCAGACGGGGATCCGATTTAACCATTGCATTGACAAAACAGTTACCCGCCTCGAGACGTGCGGCAACCAGTTTTGCACGTTCCTGATCGCGTGAAAATACCGCAGATCCGAGACCATAAGGGCTGTCGTTGGCAATCCTGACAGCATCATCATCGTCCAGGGCTTCAATCACCGATGCAACGGGCCCAAAGGTTTCTTCACCGTACACCACCATACCCGGGGACACATCGGTAACTATTGTTGCCGGATAGAAGTAGCCTTTCATTTCGGGTATTTCACCTCCGCATAGCACTCTGGCACCCTGTCTTCTGCTCCGGTCAACCTGCTGGTGAAGGGCATCACGCAGATCTTTCCTTGCAATCGGCCCGATCCTGATACCTGACTCGAAAGGATCTCCCATTTTCGCATTTCCCATTTTTTCCAGAAGCATCTCTTCAAAGCTGGATTTAATCGAATGGTGCACGACAAAACGTTTTGCCGCAACACAGCTTTGACCGGCATTGAGCAGCCGGGAGGCGACACAGACATCGGCAGCCAGACCAAGGTCGGCGTCATCGAGTACAACATAGGGATCGCTGCCGCCCAGCTCAAGGACACTTCTCTTGAGCGCCCGGCCGGCTTTAGAGGCTACCGCCATGCCTGCGGCAGTGCTCCCTGTCACCGAGACAGCCTTGATGACCGGATGAGCAATGATATCACCGACCATTTGATCAACCCTTTCCAGGTCTATATGGAGAGTTCTGTAAAGGTTTTCGGGGAAACCTGCTTCCTTGAAAAGGTTTTCCAGCGCGATAGCCGATCCTGTTACGTTCGGAGCGTGCTTGATCACAACACCGTTGCCGGCCATCACGACCGCGGAGGCAAAACGAATCACTTGCCAGAAAGGAAAATTCCAGGGCATAACTCCAAGAACAACGCCCAGAGGCTCAAAGGTCACCTGCCCCGTCACCCCGTCAATGTCGACTGTTTCAGGCTGCAGATAAGCTTCGGCATGTTCGGCGTAATAGCTGCACACCCATGCGCATTTCTCGACCTCGGCGACCGCTTCCGCATAAGGCTTGCCCATCTCCCGACTGATCATTGCACCATGCTCATCTTTTTGTTTTTTCAAAAGATCGGCAAGACGATGCATCACAATTTTCCGCTTGTCGAGCGGCATTTTCTTCCAAGTACAGGAGGCATGTTCTACAGCTTCAAGAACTTGTTCTATCCCGGCCGCTGTCATGACCGGATATTCAGCCAGTACTTCTTCATTTGCAGGATTTATTGTAATAATCATTGTAGTTTATTTGTTTTTTTACCTTGATAAGAGCACCTCTATCCGCTGGCTGCGCCCTCTGATTACTTCGTCGGTCAGTGCCCGGGGCTCACCTGTTTCACAGCTTGTCCCTGCACCATCAGCACCCAAGACATAGAGGCATTTAGGGCACCTCGATTTATTTATTCCCGCGTTTCAATTGCTTCGTTGAGCGGTGCTCGAAATCCTCATGTACTCTGTGTACACTCCGGTTTCTGTGCTCTGGCCAACGAAGTAATCAGGACGCGCAACAAATTTATAGAGGTGCCCTAAAGTTAAGCTACGCACGCTCATCGAGTGATGCAAGGATCGTCAGGTAACTCTCATACCTCCCACGATCAATCTCGCCATTGTCAACAGCCAGTATAACACCGCAGTCGGGTTCAACTGTGTGTGAACACGAAGAGAACGCACAGTGTTGCATCGGTTTAAGAAATTCAGGAAAATAAAACCTGAGATTATGCTTTGTGATATCCGAAAGATTGAACTCCCTTATCCCCGGCGTATCAATAACATAGCCTCCTTCCGGCAGGGCAAGCATCACCGCGTTTGCAGTGGTATGCATTCCTTTGAGGCTCCATGCACTGACATCCGCGGTTTTCAGTTTTTCCTCGCCGACAAGCAGATTGATAAGCGTGGATTTACCCACCCCGGAATGACCGCTGAAAGCCGATACTTTCCCGGCAAGCTTTTTACGAAGGGCAGTAATGCCCTCTCCGTCCTCAGCGCTGACATAACAGATGGAATAGCCAAGATTGCGATAAATGGCCATTTGACCTTCGATTGATTCCCGATCAGCAATATCCATCTTGTTGATAATGACCATGACAGGCATCTGCTCGGATTCAGCAAACACCAGGTACCTGTCAATCAGACGCCGGTTCAGCGGCGGCTGCAAGGCGGATACTGCAACGGCAAGCTGGTCTATATTTGCAGCTATAACCTGGGTTTTTTCCTTGCTGCGGTTACGGCGCACCTCCCTTTTTCTCATCAGGGCTGTCCGGCGCCGGAGAACAAGAGTAATGACGCCCTTCATGACTTCGCTCCCGCCGGTCATCGTGACAGCCACACGATCGCCGACGGCTACAAGGCTGGTGCCGGCGTTTTCTGTCTTTGTTCCTCGGAAGGTAGTGCACAGGCATCTGCCGCCTGTCGCTCTTTCAACGAGGTACATGCCGCCCCTGGCCTCGGTAACCACACCTTCGAACTCATGCCGTTTGTGCTGCCTGCTCATACCTTGGTTGCCCAAAACGTCCTCTCATCCGATATCTGCCAACGCAAACTTTTCATGGTAATGCTTCCTGTAATACTCCTTTATCCCCAAAAACATTCCCATTCTGCCTGACGCACCAATCAAGACATGCTGCCGGCTTTTCGAGGAACCTTTGCTTTGTTTCTGCACGTTAATCTTGTATATTTCCCGATAAATTATTTTATTCCCGGAGCACATAAACGATACTATTGTCAGACAAGGTAAATCGAAGTCATGAAAAAAGATATCCATCCTAAGTATACAAAAGTTACGGCTACCTGTGCCAATTGCGGCAGCACTTTTGAGACACGGTCCACAAAGCCATCGATCAAGGTCGATATCTGCAGTAACTGTCATCCTTTCTACACAGGCAAACAGGTTCTGGTCGACACTGCCGGACGCGTCGAACGCTTCCAGAAAAGATTCAGCAAGAAAACCGCCGCACCGTCTTCTTCTGAATAGGCCTCACCAAGCGGTCTCCGATAAACCAAAACGATTCGAAACGTATGAGCGTAAGAGAAATCACTCAAAAGGTGGAAGCGAAAATGAAAAAATCCCTCGAGAGCTTCCAGCATGAGATCGCCGCGATAAGAACCGGCAAAGCCACAACCGCCTTGCTTGACCGCGTAAAGGTCGATGCCTACGGACAGTTGATGCCTCTCAAACAGCTCGGCAATGTCGGAGTTCAGGATGTCCACACACTCCTGATCCAGGTATGGGATAAATCAATGGTTTCCGGAGTAGAGAAAGCCATTCGTGATGCCAATCTCGGATTGAATCCTGCAGCCGAAGGCCAGAGCATCAGGGTAAGCATACCTCCCCTTACAGAAGAACGGCGTAAAGAGTATGTAAAACTCACCAAGAAATACGGTGAAGACACCAAAATCGCTCTTCGCAATCTCCGAAGGGAGATCCTTCATGGTGTTGACAAGCTTGAAAAAGACAAAGAGATCGGTGAGGACGAGAAAAACAGGAGCAAAAAAGATGCCGATGACCTTGTCCACAAGTATGAAAAGCAGATCAACGACCTGATTGCCCAGAAGGAAAAAGAAATTATGGAAGTGTAGTAAAGTACTCTTTCATTTTCCTGAACACATCCCTTCTTCCCAGAAGACCTGCAACCATCCCAAGTACCGTTCCGGCGCCTGCGGCGAAAAATACCGGACGGGACGAAATATTGTTGGTATAGTAGATTGCCGGAATACCCTGTTCCTTTGCAAAACTGTCCAGCGACGTGGTGCCGATGACCAGATCGGGCTGATATTCCACAACAGCCTGCATATCTTCTTCAAGGTATTTCCGGTACCTGATCTCGGTCCCAAGCATGGAAAGAAGCCGATGATCCTCCTCTCCCAGGGATGTGCAGGCAATTGCGGTTGAGGCGTAAGGAACTTCCAGGCCGGCTTCCAGCAGCAGCCTGACAACAGGCAGTTCATTCCCTTCGTACCCGGCAACGATAACCTTCCCTGAAAGGTTATTGAACTTTTCTATCACGTCCGCGGCTTTCCGCCTTTCCTCTCCGGCAACCCTCTGAACGGTCTCCATATCAAGTTCAAGGGCTCTGCCCACCTGTTCTATCCACTGCCCGGAAGCACTCGCACCCACAGGATTTCCGGAAACAATCCGCACCCCTTTCTTTTCAAGCAGTGCCGCCGTTCTTTCATAGAAAGGATGCAAAACCGCGCAAGCCTGTACCTTTCCCGCCTCTACATAATCTTCCAGATCGGCTGCAGGAACAGCAATGACCGACTCCACACCGATCCGCTGCAGCACGCCGCCTATGGCCATGGCATCAACCGGAAAAATCTCGCCCACTACAAGGAGCGATTTTTCTCTCCTCATGCCGTCAAAATCGGCAAACCTCCTGAGCAGAGTTGAAACCGCAACATCCTTTGCTTCCGGATGGGATTTGATCTGAAAAGCAGGCAGACGAACAAGCTGTACAACGGCATTGCCTGCTTTTTCAGGCAGCAGCTCTTCTGCAATTCCGGCTGTTTCGGCAACACAGGTGCTGACCACAGGAATAAAAGTCACAGCCGGGTCTTCAGCGATCTTTTCGACTGCAGCCCGTACGTCATCGATCATGGTTCCTCCGGAAATCTGAACGTTCATCAGTTCAGGTGCAACGATTGATCTTCGGGCAACATAAAAGTGGGAAACAAAGGTCAACCCATACAGGCAACCCTGATCGGCGACAAGGCAGACCCTTGCCCCGTCGATTCTGGTAAGAACCCGCAAACCCCCGAAAGCAGGACACATTGATTGCGGATGAAGATTTGCCCATACATCCTTCTCCATACTGCTTGCTGTTTTGCCGTTGCAAACCGAAATTCCCACTATCAGAGCAAAAATTAGTGTGTATCAATCTCAAATGCCGGCAGATTCTGGTAGGTATTGTTGACGATCTCCTGAAGTGTTTTGTCGGGCACAAAGATATACCTCTCATCAACCTTCGTAAACGCTCCCAGGCCTTCGAGATGGAGTTCCTGCTTTTTTGCAAGGCTCTCCCTGAAATGCCTGGTAAGAACCCTGTGGAACTTCTCAGCCTCCTTTTCCGGAAAGCCTGTCTTGTACTCGATAATCCGCAGTGCCCTGGAATCGACTACAGGTCTTGTAAAAAAAACGATTTTCTTCAGAGGAGGCTGTGCCCGCATCACGTTGCCCTGCACCGTCTTTCTGAAAGGGATATGCACCACTTTAAAATATCCAAGTCCTTTGACGGAAATTTCCCCCCTTTGAACGAGTTCCTCTACAATACCGGCAACAACCGCGTCGAGCAATGCCATAACGCTTTCCTTGGATAAAGAAAGCTTTTCCTCCAGAAGGGCAACACAAGCATCGCTTTTCATGACAAAGTCACTGGTTTCAAATTCCCCCCTTTTCCCTCTCGGTGACGACCACGATTATCGCTTCGCTGAGCACGAGCATGCTGCCACATCTCGTTGAGACAACCTTTGGTTACAATCCCTGAAAAGAATATACGACATTCGACAACAAACCATTCCGCGGAAATACCTAATTTCCCGAAAAGCATTTCCGGCCAACCATACCGAAAATTTTGCCATGTCAGAACAGATTCTTACCGTCAGCGAACTTACCAGGGACATCAAGTCTCTCCTTGAAGGCAGTTTCTCCACTATCAGTGTGAGAGGCGAGATATCCAATTTCAAGCTCCCCAGTTCAGGGCATGTCTATATGACATTAAAGGATGAGGAAGCACAGATCCCTGCGGTTATTTGGAAAAACACCCGCATGAGGCTCTCCGTCGACCTTAAAGACGGGCTGGAAATCATTGCGCGCGGCCGCCTCGAGGTTTATCCCCCTTCAGGACGCTATCAGCTCATATGCACTTCCGTCACCCTTGCCGGCGAAGGCGCGTTGCAGCAGGCTTTTGCCATGCTCCTGCAAAAGCTTGCCGGACAAGGTTATTTTAACCCGGAACATAAAAAAACACTGCCCGGGATTCCTGAAAAGATCGGACTGGTTACCTCGGCCACGGGAGCGGTGATCAAGGACATGTGCAATGTTCTGAAACGCCGTTTTCCAGCTGCAAGGCTTGTACTTTATCCGGTAAAAGTCCAGGGGGATGAAGCGGCGGAAAACATCATCCGGGCTTTGTCTTACTTCAATCATCCGGCCGGTCCCGACCATAGACCGGATGTCATTATTGTCGCAAGGGGAGGCGGTTCTCTTGAAGACCTTCAGGCATTCAATGAAGAAAGTGTTGCACTCGCGATATTCGGCTCGGATATTCCGGTTATCAGCGCCATCGGCCACGAAACCGATGTTACTATCGCGGATATGGTTGCCGACATGCGTGCCGGGACACCATCGATTGCAGCCGAAGTTGCGGTCCCCGACACCCAGGAGCTCCTCCGGCATATTGATACATTGGTTAACCGTCAATGTTCGGGCTTGCATACCAAGGTAGAGGGAACCGAACGGCACGTCATCTCTCTTGTGGGAAGTTATGCTTTCAATCGTCCACAGATAAAGCTGGAACAACTGAATGAACAGATCGATTATCTCGTCAAGTATATGTCACAGCTGGTCAGGAGTGCAATCAGACACACAGAACACAAACTCTCTTCCGCTACAGAGAGACTTGCCTTGCTTGACTACAGAAAAACACTCGAAAGAGGGTTTACCCTTGTCAGGAAAAACAGCACCTATATCACTTCAAGCAACATTTTCCGGAAGGCGGACAGGGCATCGGTGATTTTCCACGACGGAGAGGTAGCGGTTGAAATTATACAGGAGGGGCCTGTTCCCGGAAAACCCGCCGGACACGATCAAGATCCTCAGGAGTATTGATCCCGGGCGAGTCAACCGTAGTTTCCACACATCGTATACGGTAACCGTTTTCAAGCAGGCGCAACTGCTCGAGGGACTCCTCCCTTTCCAGCATCGAAGGCTCCAGCGCCGCAAACTTCTGGAGTACATCCGCCCGGAATGCATAGATGCCGATATGACGGTAATAGGTTGTCGAAGCATTCCTCTCCCGCTGATACGGTATCGGGCTCCGGGAAAAGTATAATGCGTATCCGTCCCTGTCCATCACCGCTTTCACGGTATGCTGGTCACTGATCGTGGCGTAATCACCCGGGATCAAGGGGTAAACAAGCGTTGTGCACTCAGGATTCTCTCCGCGGAGATACGGCTCCGCCACACGGTCGATATTTTCGGGATCTATGAGCGGCTCGTCGCCCTGCAGATTGACAAACACATCCCCTTCAAGCTGTCTTGCCGCCTCGGCAACACGCTCCGACCCACAACGCGCATCTTCAGAGGTCATAACAACCTCCGCATCGACGGCCTGGAGTACCCCGGCTATTTCATTACTGTCGGTCGCAACAACCACACGGTCCATGCAGCGGGCCTCCATCGCCCGCTGAAAAGTCCTGACAATGAGGGGTTCGCCTTCGAGGTCTACAAGCATTTTTCTTCTTAACCGGCTTGAATCGAGCCTGGCGGGGATAACAATGACTATTTTCATATGAAATACAAAGCTCGTCCGCTTGATGTTCCGATCTTTTAAAAGTGACAAGTAACCGGTGCAGCAGGCAGTTGTCCCTCGCGAACTGCCAATTGTCAACTGCTTGCTGAGTCAATTCGACCCCGAAACCCGATCCCGACCCCGACCCCGATCTCCGAAAGAAAGAAGATCGGAATTCGCCGTCGCTATCGGAATCGGTATCGAAACACTCCGCAAAACGCCCATCTTGGACCCCGATTTTTTAAAAGCGACAAGTAACCAGTGACGAGTAACAAGTTAGTTTAAAGTAACCCTTGCCCACTGGCAACGTTCCTCTTTTTGACTTTTTACTTTTGAATTTTGACTTGTCGCTCGTCACTACTCTTTTGCCCACTGCCAACTGATATTCCTTTTCGACCCCGAAACCCGATTCCGACCCCGATTCCCGATTATTTTCTCCCGCCTAACATTTAGCACATAGCACCTAACACTTTCCCCCAACTCGTCACTCGTCACTACTCTCCGGCGTGTCGACAATAAGAGTCACCGGTCCGTCGTTGACCAGGCTTACCTGCATTTTTTCGCCGAAACAGCCGGTCTCGATGCGTAAGGGAGACGCAGAACGCATCACGCCAACAAACCGGTTGTAGATGTCATGCGCTTTCCTGAAAGATGCCGATCCGGAGAATCCCGGCCTGTTGCCGCGGCTTGTGTCGGCATAAAGGGTGAACTGTGAAACCAGGAGAATATCTCTTCCGGCATCAGAAACCGGAAGGTTCATCTTGCCTTCGCTGTCCTCAAAAATCCTGAGGTTGAGAATTTTCCGTATCATCCAGGAGATCTCCGGGTCACCGTCGCCAGGAGCTATACCGAGAAACACCAGCAGTCCCTGTCCTATCCGGGAATACTGGCTGCCGTTTACTGTAACCGACGCTTCCCTGACCCTCTGGATTACCGCCCGCATAGACCAGCTGTTTTTAGAGATAGGAACACCGCCCCTGCTTTTTCCTTTGCCTGCAGCATGCAGACGCCGCTACCCGATAACTTTCGGAACCCTGAAAAAACGGTCAAGCCTGTCGGGAGCGTTCATCAGGGTAGTTTCATTCGGTATTGACTCCTGCCGAAGATCTTCGCGAAGCACATTGACCTGATCATGTATGCTGTTCAAAGGCTCGACTCCTTCAGTATCAACCTCGTTGAGCTTTTCGACATACTGCAGAATAGCATTCAGCTCGCTGGTCATTTTCTCTTTTTCTGCTTCAGTAAAACTGAGCCTTGCAAGCTCAGCAATGTAGGCGACATCTTTTGTAGTTACAGACATGGTTCAAAACTTTTTTATCATATTTATGGGCACCGTTATGCACACATAAAACCTACAGCCTGCATATCCCTATCTTCTTTTCAACAGGATGGGTCACTTTTGGTCTGCTCTCAATCGGCACATACTCACGCACATCTTCTCCGAGATACATCTGCCTGGGCCTTGCGATCTTCTGCTCATCGTCATCCATATGTTCCGTCCACTGCGCCAGCCAGCCCGCAGTTCTGCCTATGGCAAACAAAACGGGGAACATATCCAGCGGGAACCCCATTGCCTGATAAATCAAACCCGAATAAAAATCAACGTTGGGATAGAGCTTCCGGTTTACAAAGTAGTCATCCTCAAGGGCAATTCGCTCAAGTTCCAGAGCGATATCCAGCAAAGCGTTTCTGCCGGTAACCTCAAAAACATCGAAAGCAATCTTCTTAATGATCCTGGCCCTTGGATCGTAGTTTTTATAGACCCTGTGACCGAACCCCATAAGCCGTCCCTCTCCGGCTTTCACCGATTTAATGAACTCCGGCACCTTGTCCAGTGAACCGACCCTTTCAAGCATGCGGATTACCGCCTCGTTCGCTCCTCCATGCAGAGGGCCGTAAAGAGCCGCACAGCCGGCGGCAAGAGCGGAGTAAGGATCCACATGCGAACTCCCTACCGATCGTACAGCACTGGCCGAGCAGTTCTGTTCATGATCGGCATGCAGTATAAACAGCACATCGAGCGCTTTCTCCAGAACCGGGTTCGGCGAGTATTTCATTTCGGTCATCTTGAACATCATCGAAAGGAAGTTTCCCGCATAACTCAGGTCGTTATCAGGAAGAACGTAGGGAAACCCCATGCTGTGGCGGAAACTCATTGCCGCGAGAGTCGGCATTTTACCGATCAGACGCCGTACCTGAAGCCTCCTTGACTCCTTATCGAAAATATTTTTGGCATCGGGGTAAAACGTTGAAAGAGCACCGACCGTTCCCACCAGTATACCCATAGGATGTCCGTCATAGCGAAATCCATCCATGAACTTTGTCAGGTTGGAATGGACCATCGTATGGAGCCGGATATTGTGAGTCCAGGCCTCCAGCCGCTCCTTGTCGGGAAGCTCCCCTTTTATAAGCAGATAGGCTGTTTCCAGAAAGGAGCTTTTCTCAGCAAGCTGCTCAATCGGGTATCCCCTGTAACGAAGAATCCCTTTCTCACCGTCAATATAGGTTACCATGCTTTTGCATGATGCCGTGTTGAGATATCCCGGATCGTAGCCAAGGAGCCCGAAATCGTCATCCGAAACCTTTATCTGCCTCAGATCCATTGTGCGGATGGTACCGCATGCAATCGGAACCTCGTAGGTTTTTCCCGTGCGGTTATCCGTGATAGTCAGAGAATTTTCAGCCGGTTTGTTTGCCATAATCTTTATGTATTAATGAATTTCATGCTGGAGAGCAACACATGTCTGAAAGAAACACTTCCTGAGAGACACAGGTGTAATACCGGAGCACCTGCTGGTTAAAATTACAAAACTCATACGTAAAAAGACACTGCCGACACATGAGAATATTGTGTTACAGGTGTAAGCTATAACACAAAACATTCATTCACCATTCACTATGCATACAATATAAGGGCACCTCTATAAATTGTCGTGAGCGACTTGAGTACGAGGCGGACGGAGCACAGAAACCCTCTTCTATCCGGTTAACGAAGTAATCAGGGCGCACAACAAATTAATAGGGGTGCCCATAATTATTTGTAGCGCCTGATCTGACCCTGGCGCAGCCGGTCGAAATAGGAATCGAGATCCCGTTTCACCCCGGGTGCAAGGATATACATACCTACAAGGTTTGGAAACGACATTGCAAAAACCATGGCATCGGAAAAATCAACCACGGCCACCAGATCCATGGCGGAGCCGACGACGATGAAAACACAGAATAGCAGCTTGTAGATGGCATCCGACGCCGCACCTTCACCGAAGATGTAAGTCCATGCCTTGAGACCGTAATAGGACCATGAGATCATTGTTGAAAAGGCAAAAAGCAAAACGGCCACACTCAGTATGTAGGGAAACCAAAAAATAACCTGCTCGAAGGCTTTTGATGTGAGGGCTATGCCCTCCATGTCCTGTTCGACATACAGCCCGGAAATAATGATTACAAGAGCGGTCATGGTGCAGATCACCACAGTGTCGAGAAACGGCTCGAGCAGGGCAACCAAACCTTCGGTTACCGGTTCGTCGGTTTTAACCGTGGAATGGGCGATCGGCGCAGAACCAATACCTGCCTCGTTTGAAAATGCCGCGCGTCTGAATCCCTGGATCAGCACTCCAACCACGCCTCCATAGAGTGCTTCAGGAGAAAAAGCTCCTCTTAAAATCTTCATAAAGGCATCAGGAAGCACAGTAATATGGGAAAAGATAATAAACAGCGCGGCGGTCACGTAGATAACAAACATAAGTGGAACAAGCTTCTCGGTAACCCTGACGATCGATTTGATCCCGCCGATAATAACTACACCGACAAGAATCGCCATCGCCAGCCCGAAAATCCAGCCCTGCTGATATACAACGCTTTGTTCTCCACCTGTTGCTATTACCGCCTGCTTGAACGCCTGATTGGCCTGGAACATGTTGCCTATGCCGAACGACGCGCCGATACACATGATGGCAAAAAAGCATGCGAGCGCTTTTCCGAGACCTGCCAACCCCTTTTCGGCAAACCCCTTGCTGAGATAGTACATCGGGCCGCCGGAAACAGAGCCGTCCTCATTGATCTTTCTATACTTTACACCAAGCGTACACTCGACGAACTTTGATGACATGCCGAATACACCGCCAAGAATCATCCAGAATGTCGCTCCCGGACCTCCAAGAGTAATCGCAACAGCAACACCCGCGATATTGCCAAGTCCCACGGTTGCTGAAAGAGCTGCAGTCAGGGCCTGGAAATGAGATACTTCCCCTTTTTGTTTATCCGGGGAGTCGTAGATGCCTCGAACCAGCTGAACAGCATGACCAAACCCTCTCACATTGACAAAACCCATATAAACCGTGAACACTACAGCGGCAATGACAAGCCAGAACAGCACAAACGGAAAACTGACATTTCCAATCGTTACAGGGAAGAACACTATCTTGAAGACAAGGACTGTCAGAGGCGCCACGGCATCATTGATACGTTCATCCATCCCGCCTGCAAAAAGCTGCGAGGGAATACATGCGCTCAGAAACACGGCAATTACAGAAAGTTTTCTCATAGGCGGTTGAGCAAATCATGCATGTGGAAAAAACGGGTAAACAGCCCTGGCAGAGTACTTATCGCAAGATCCGTATAGAAAAGCTGCAACCCGGTTCGAACGATTGTTCGTGCATTCCGGAGAAGCCGGAACAATGTGAAAAGGTTAGTTTAACCCGAAATATACAAGAATTAAAATGAAAAAACTTTTTGGACGGGGTTGTAAATATTTCTACATTTACAACTCTCCAGAGGAGCTGTAGCTCAGTTTGGTTAGAGCGCCTGCCTGTCACGCAGGAGGCCGCGGGTTCGAGTCCCGTCAGCTCCGCAACATCCCTTTTTATCCGCATAGACAGCAGCCACGACCGGTTTCGGTATCGAAACAAACTAACGATCTCTTCGAGGCACCTCTATGTATTCCGCGAGTTAAGACACCCGTTAGAATTTTTTCAGTTTCAGCATCAGGGAACTCAGCACGACACTTACAGAACTCAAGGCCATGGCTCCTCCGGCAATCATGGGGTTGAGCAGCCAGCCCGTCCATGGATAGAGCAGACCTGCCGCAACAGGGATCCCGACGGCATTGTAGAACAACGCCCAGAACATGTTCAGGCCGATACGCTGCATGGTCAGGCGACTCAGCCGTATGGCCCGGGGGAGACACGAAAGATCGTCACGCATAAACACTATATCACCGGTTTCCATGGCAATATCGGTTCCCGACCCCATTGCAATACCGATATCCGCACGCGCCAGTGCGGGCGCATCATTGATACCGTCACCTACCATGGCTACCTTTCCGCTTCCCTGCATTTTCTCAATAAAAGCCGCCTTTTCGCCGGGCAGAATCCCCGCCCGGTATGACGATATCCCGGTTTCTCCCGCTATCGCCCGGGCGACCTGTTCATTGTCCCCGGTTATCATCGAAGTGGAAAGCCCCATTGCATGCAGCCTGCTGACGGTTTCCGCCGCTTCAGGTCTCACCGTGTCGCTCAGAGCAAAAATACCCAAAGCTTTTCCGGCTCCGGCAAGCATGATCACGGTCTGTCCTTCAGCTTCATACTCTTCGGCAGCCTGCCTGAAATACTCCGTATCGATACCGGCTTCCTCGATAAAACGGGGCGAACCGACATGGTAACGGTCTCCTCCGATCAAAGCCTCGACACCTTTGCCGGTATGAGCCCGAAAATCATCCATTTCCGCAGGCTGAACACCCATCATTCCAGCTTTTCTGACCACCGCCTTAGCCAGTGGATGCTCCGAGCCGCGTTCCATCCCGGCAGCCAATCGCACGCATTCAGTTTCGCTGTATTCCTTGAACGCCTTTATCGCGGTCACTTCCGGCGCCGCCTTCGTTATTGTTCCGGTTTTATCGAATACGATATGGCGGAGACGGCCTGCAGTTTCAAGTGCGTCTCCTCCTTTTATGAGGATACCTTCACGGGCGCCCATGCCCGTACCAACCATAATCGCCGTAGGGGTTGCAAGCCCAAGCGCACAAGGACAGGCTATAACCAGAACCGATACCGCCGCCACAAGTGCAAAGCTGAGTGCAGCGCCGAGCACGACAAACCAGACAATGAACGTGACGCAAGCAACAGCTATCACCGCAGGCACAAACCAGGATGACACCTTGTCGGCGAATCTTTGTACAGGTGCCTTCCGCATCTGTGCGTCTTCTACCAGACGGACAATCTTAGCCAGCATTGTTTCCGATCCGGTACGGGTAACCTTCATCGTAAAGCTGCCTTCCCGGTTGATGGTTGAACCTATGACAGCTTCACCCACCCCTCTTGCGACCGGAACACTTTCTCCGGTCACCATGCTCTCATCGAGCGTTGTTGTTCCCTTGACAATCTCGCCGTCAACAGGCACCTGCTCTCCGGGACGAACAACTACGGCTTCCCCCGGGTCAACCTCTTCAACCGGCACTTTGACTTCGAGCCCGTTCCTGATAACCGATGCCTCTTTCGGAAAAAGCTTTTCAAGTCTGCCGATTGCTTCCGACGTCCGGTGTTTCGACACCGCTTCGAGATACTTGCCGAGAACCACAAGCGTTATCAGGACAGCCGAGGCTTCGAAGTACTGATGATTCTCCCCCTCGAAAAGCACAAGGTAAAGAGAATAGAAGTAAGCTGCGCTGGTTCCCAGCGCCACCAGCGTATCCATGGTCGAAGAGCCGTTCCTGAGAGCTATCCATGCCCCAAGGTAAAACTCCCTGCCTACATAAAACTGCACGGGAGTTGCGAGAAACCACAGCATGTAGCCCTGATAGGGAAGCGGGTCCCTCATGAAGAACATACTCAGAACCAGCGCCGGAACCGCAAAGACAGCGCCGATAATAAACCGCTTCCGCAGACCGCGAAGTTCACCGCGATAAGTGGTTTCGGTCTTTCCGGTATCGGCGCGCTCAATCAGGCGTGCCCCGTACCCCCGTTTTTCAACCGCCCTGACAAGCCCGGAGGGATCGGTCAACGCGGGATCGTAAGTTACCAAGGCTTTTCCGGCAGCAAAATTGACAACGACACTGTGTACCCCTTTGGCTTTTCCGAGAGCTTTTTCAATAAGCTTCACGCAGCTCTCACAGTGCATGCCGGCTATTTTCAAGTCAGCTTTTTCCATAGTTATCCCGAAACCCTGTACCCTGCATCTTCAACGACTTTCCTGAACGCTTCAGGAGTAACCGCCCCTTCATCATAAACAACCGTCAGCGTACCCGAAGCATGCGAAACATCAGCCTTTTCAACACCGTCAAGCTCTTCAAGCCCTTCTTTTACAAGCACTTCACACCCCTGGCAGTGCATTCCCTCAACGGCCATTGTCATGGTTCTCATATCCTGTCCTCCTTTGAATTTACATTTCCAATTGTTCTGCCGTATACCCATTCAACCCCGATTTTTTGAAAAGTAAGCGGTATTCAAAAGCACCAGTTCCACAGCTCTTCACAGCATATCCGCCCTGTAATCATGCTCCCTGTAGCGGCGTTCGGCACACTGAAAATCCCGCGATGCATAACAGTAAATACAACGGTGAAGACATGAGCCATATCTCCCAATATCTATACTTTGAATGCATCTGCATTCTTCAGGTTGACCCTGATCTTTCCGCGATGAAAGTTCAAGGCCGAACAGGTTCTTCAAAAGCTTTTCATCGATACACTTCCCTTCAGGCACACGGCTGAATGCATCCCTTTTCCCGCAGCGCCTTACCCTGATGCCGGCAGCTGAAGCCACAGGAAGAAGCCGCTCCTCAAGAGCACGACGGGTTTCTAACGCAGGAGGCGTATACCCTATGTATTTCAGCTTTCTCCCTATATGACGGTACATCTTTAAAAAGGTTATGATAACGCTTTCTGTTCCGGGTGCAAGCCGACGGGCAAGCCGCATGAAATTCCCGGTGTGAAAGTCCATATCCAGCTCGCAGGTCATCACTACCGGGTCATAGCGCCATATCACCTTTTCGGGACCTATGCGTTCGGCAAGCGCAAGAAAATCGTTGATATTCTCATCGATCGAGGGAAGACCTGGTTCATAACCGGAAGGATACCCCGTAATGGTGTAAAGGAAGTAATAGTTGAATCCTCTGCTGTCCAGCTCTGCAAGGTAACAGTGAAGGGGACCCGAGTACCGTGTCCAGAACACGATTGCCGCAACATCTTCGGGGTGAAGCGACACCTCTTTTACCTGTAAAGGATTATAGGGATTTACTACCTTACAGTACCCTTGGCGCACTTTGTCTACAAACCATTTTGTGTAAAATGCCGGAATATCGGTTCTCCTGCTGGCGGAGATTACATGCCGGTTTCTACCGAATAACATAAGCCTGGATTGAGCGTTTCAAATTGTACCGAAAAACGGTGGACACAGAAGTTACTTTAGACTAACTTGTCACTGGTCGTCACTTTCAAGGGTACCTCTACTAATTTGCTGCGCACCCTGATTCGTTGGTCGGATAGGAGAGGGTTTCTGTGCTCCGTCCGCCTCGTACTCAAGTCGCTCACGACAATTTGTAGAGGTACCCTCAAATACCTGCTGATTCCTCTACCGCTTGCTGCTTGCGGAATTTTTCATGATGGATATATGTATATATTACTGTTTTCAGGGCAGTTTGAAGCGACCCATCCAGGTCATTATATTGTACCGCCAATGATTCATATTGACCGACATCTCTTTAAGCCGTTGCTGCTTGCGGTTATTGTTCTTCTCTCGTCAGGTGCTGCAGTCCTGACTTTGCCGGGATGCGATCCGTCATCCAAGGAAATCAATGATCTTCAACAGGCTGTATGGCAGAACCCCGAAGATTCCCGGGCTTACATCAAGCTCGGCAACGCATATGCGAGACAGCAACAATACGACAAGGCCACAGAGTTATATGAAAAAGCTCTTTCGCTCAACCCTCAAAGCGGTTCCACCGTTTATCCTGCACTTGGTGCGGCATATTTCAACCGCAAGAACTACACACAGGCACTTGAATATTTCAAGAAAAGCCTCGAATATTCACCCGGCGACTCCCTCCGTTTCTACGATATAGGCAATGTGTATCTGCAGCTGAAAAAGTGTGACCGGGCAATCGAGGCATACCTTCAGGCAATTGCAAACAGCACCGCTTTTGAAGAAGCACATTACAACCTTGCAATTTGTTATATCAGGACCGGTCAGAAAGCAAAAGCTCAAGAGATTTATGCATGGCTTCAGGAGAAAAACAATTATCTTGCCGTCTCTCTGGAACGCCATCTGGAAAATGAAAATTGAGGTTTTCAGAGAACTTACATGTAAATCCCGTACCGGCAGTTTGCGGCTGCCCTTTGGGAGAGAAAATCCGCTGGCGTGCACCCATGAACAAACTAACCGACATTATTGAACCGGTCAGCAAGCCCTTGCCAATGGCAAAGGCTATAAATGCATTACAGGAAATGGTTAGTCGCCATTCTGCTTCAACCGGAAGTGTTTCAGCACTTTCTCTTCAAACCTTTTCGATAGCCGTCGCGGCAACCGATCCTCTGCTGTGGCTGCACAATCAGGATTTTTATCCGAAGCTTTACTGGTCGAACAGGAGAAAAAATGATCTTGTAGCGGGAATAGGCTTGGCTGACGCCATTGAGCATGACAAAATCGGCCCCAATAGCGAAAGTTTCGATATTCTTCAGAAAGAAATCTCAAAAAAAAATGCTGGTGCCCGTTATTTCGGAGGATTCTGTTTCAACAACGAACAGAAACAAGATGAACAATGGCAGGTATTCAAGTCGTTCACTTTTGTGTTGCCCAAAATTCAGCTTGCTGTAAGAAACGGAGTCCATACTCTCAGATGCCATCTCCTGCTTGAACCGGGAAAGAATACTGCCGCACAATACAACTTACTGCTTGAAGCAATCGACAGACTGAAACCTTCGGCGCTTCCCGACAATACGCGTTTGCCTGACATAAAAGCTGTTTCTTTTAACCCCGATCAGAAACAGTGGATGGAAACATGCAGCCAGATCCTTGACAGGTTCCGGGAAGGGTTAATGGGAAAAATAATTCTTGCCCGGCAGACATTACTTGAATTTGACAGCGGGTTTTCTCCTCTTCTCTTTATGCTCAGGTACCCTTTTCCGGAAAGCTCCATTTACCGATACTATTTCGAACCCGAAAAAAACACTGCTTTTTTCAGCTTCACACCTGAAAGGCTTTACCGCCGTGACAACGATCAGCTTTTGACGGAAGCTCTTGCCGGGACCTGTTCCAGGGAAACAATCGGCGATGGAAGCCGTGACGCATGCCAGCAGCTGCTCAACTCCGAAAAGGATATCAGAGAACATAAATTCGTCAGAGATACCATTGCCAGTGAACTGAAACCCATCTGCCGTGAAATAGATATGGAAGAAAGCGTACGGGTATTGCAGCTTAACCGGTTGGTCCACCTCTATACCCAATGCCGGGCAACGTTGAACCCTGAAGCAAACAGCGATGCCGCCGTACTTAAAACCCTCCATCCAACGCCCGCAGTCGGAGGCGTACCGAGAACCAAAGCCCTTGAGCAGATCATTCGCCTTGAACCGTTCAGCAGGGGGTGGTACGCGGGACCTGTAGGATGGATCAGCCGCAACTCTGCTGAATTTGCCGTGGGCATCCGCTCGGCAGTTGCAAAAGGAGGTAAGGTTTACCTTTACTCCGGAGCCGGACTCGTCCGGGGCTCGGATCCGGCATCCGAATGGGAAGAGGTCGATCAGAAAATCGCCGACATCCTCGCTATAACCCGTTACAGTGCATAAGTTCATCTGGTCGGGACAATTCGAAATGATCAACCAAGGAATGAATCACAAGCAGATAACCTCGCTCTGGAGTACACTGATCATTGAAGAGCTTGTTCGTCACGGTATCAGACGCTTCTGTATTTCCCCCGGTTCCCGGTCAACCTTTCTCACAGCTGCGGCGGCAAGACACCCTGAAGTGCTGTGCACAGTTTTTCCCGATGAGCGCGCAGCAGCATTCTTTGCTCTCGGCTATGCACGGGGAGAGCAAACACCGGCCGTACTAATATGCACTTCGGGAACAGCCGTAGCGAACTATTTCCCTGCGGTCATAGAAGCATCAGTGGACAACCAGCCGATGCTTATCCTTTCCGCCGACAGACCTTTTGAACTGCTTGAAACAGGAGCAAACCAAACCATACGACAATCCGGAATTTTCGGCAGCTATACGCGCTGGAATTTCGAGCTCCCCGAACCATCCGGCGACACCCCTGCACGGGCGCTGCTTTCCACCATTGACCATGCTGTGCGGCGAAGCCTCGGTTATCCTCCGGGTCCCGTACATCTCAATCTGCCGTTCAGGGAACCCCTCGATCCGGTCGATGTCCCGGAAGAGAGCATTTGGACCCGAACGCTGGATTCCTGGCGAAACAAGCAGAATCCGTTGAACAGTTTTGCCATCGCCCGGATGAAAACAGACCGCACGGCCGTCAACCAGGTGAGAGAGATACTCGAAAACGCTTCGCAACCGCTTCTTGTCGCCGGGCAACTCGACACTCCTGCTGATGCTGAAGCTGTTCTCAACCTGGCTAAAACCCTGAAAATTCCGTTGTATGCTGACATAGCGTCACAGCTCCGTATGCACCCGGAGAACGAACCGCTTCAGCTGCTGCTGCTCTCCGAGCGTTTCACCTCCCTTTTCAGACCGGATGCCGTACTTCATTTCGGCGGGAAACTTGTCGGCAGGCAATTGGCAGCCGCGATAAAAAATTGGGCCCCGGAACACGTCATTGTCATAAAAAAACACTCCGGCCGCTATAACCCGGACCATAATGTCACCATGAGCGTCGAAGCCCCGCCCGGTGATCTTGCAAACCTGCTTACCTCCGAGATCAGTTGCGCGCATGAAAACGATCTTTCGTTTGGCCCCGTATGTCTCGAGATTGAAAAGGAACTCGACGGGTATTGCGCCCCTGAAGCCCCTGTCACCGAAATTTCCGCGGCACGGATTGTCTCCGGAGAAATCCCCGAAGACCACGTCGCGTTCCTTGCCAACAGCATGCCCGTAAGGGATATGGATACCTATGCGGCGTTGCGTAAAAACGGAACCGCACCTTTCTGCGGAATGAACCGTGGTGCAAGTGGAATCGACGGAAACATCGCAACTGCAGCCGGTTTCGCCCAGGGACTCGGCAAGCCGGCGACACTTCTTATCGGCGACATCTCATTCCTGCACGACATCAACTCACTTACCCTTTTGCGCAACATGGAACATCCCCTGCATATTGTTGTCATCAACAATAACGGCGGAGGTATTTTTTCTTTCCTGCCTATTGCGAGCCACAAAGATATTTTCGAAACGACTTTCGGCACTCCGCAGGATTACAGTATCCGCTCAGCTTCAGAAACGTTCGGCCTTCCCTACAGCAACCCGTCTACCAACAGAAGTTTTGCAGAGTGTTACACCGACATGTGCCAATCGCCTGTCTCCGGAATCATTGAAATAACCAGTTCAAGAGAGGAAAACGTTGCGGAACATCGCAGAGTCAACGCGAGGCTCAAGACAATCATTGACCGGCATTTATGAACCTGAAAACTCTTGCTTACCGTTTCCATCTAAGTACTACCGGTGACTCTGCAATGCCTGGCATCCTGCTGCTGCATGGATTTCTGGGTTCCGGAAAGGACTGGCAGCGTTGCGCACACATGCTGCGGAACCACTATGCTTGTTTCATGCCTGATCTCCCCGGTCACGGCGCCACAAAGGTTCTGGACAACAAACCACGAACTTTTGAAGATATCGCCGGTCAGATTGCGGAACTCGCCGGGAAAATTCACACTGACCCTCTCCATCTTGTCGGCTATTCCATGGGAGGACGGCTGGCGCTCTACCTCGTGCTGTACTATCCCGGCCTTTTCCGCAGCGCAGTTATTGTCTCCTCATCTCCCGGTCTGAAAACGGCCGAAGAGCGCACCCTTCGCCGGGCGTCAGATAACAGGCTTGCAGAAAGCATAACCGGAAACTTTGACCTGTTTCTGGATGACTGGTACCGGCTGAAACTTTTCGAGTCCCTTAAAAACCATCCTTTTTTTCCCGAAATCCTGCAAAAACGGCGGGAAAACAACCCCGAAGCTCTTGCCGTCGCTCTCAGACAGATGGGCACCGGCCGGCAGCCCTCTCTCTGGAACAAGCTCGGGAACAACAAGCTGCCGATACGCTTTTTCGTCGGCGAAAAAGACATAAAATACGTTGAGATTGGCCGTCAAATGGTTAACTTATGCCCTGATTCAGAGTTGGTCGTCTTTCCCGGTTGCGGCCACACATTGCACATCGAAAACACGCAGTTGTTTCTCGACCGTCTGGTTGAGTTTTTAAGTAAACAATAAAGACCCCCCAACCCGCCCAACGAAACAGGGCGAGCAGCAAATTGAGGTTCCCTAAAACAACCGTATCAAGGGAAACCGTATTATTACCGAACAAAACGAGCACTATACATTATGAGCACTATACATTGGACACAAGCTGGTGAGTTCACCGATATTTTTTACCATAAAGCCGAAGGCATCGCAAAAATCACTATCAACCGTCCGGAAAGGCGAAACGCGTTTCGCCCGCAGACGGTTGTTGAAATGATCCAGGCCCTCGACGATGCAAGAAACGACGAAAAGATCGGCGTGATCATTCTCACCGGAGAAGGCCCGCTGGCATTTTGTTCCGGAGGCGACCAGAAAATCCGGGGCGACGCCGGCTACGCGGACGAAAAAGGAGTCAACCGGCTGAATGTCCTCGACTTCCAGCGCAACATCCGCACCTGCCCGAAACCGGTTATCGCCATGGTTGCGGGATACGCGATCGGCGGCGGCCATGTACTGCACATGCTGTGCGACCTGACCATAGCCGCGGACAACGCCATCTTCGGCCAGACAGGGCCGAAAGTGGGTTCATTTGACGGGGGATGGGGCGCAAGTTACATGGCCCGTATCGTCGGACAGAAAAAAGCGCGTGAGCTCTGGTTCCTCTGCCGTCAGTACAATGCCGAACAAGCACTCGACATGGGGCTTGTCAATACTGTCGTCCCTCTTGACAGGCTTGAAGAGGAAACCGTTCAGTGGTGCCGTGAGATACTGCAGCATTCACCGCTTGCGATCAGGTGCCTCAAATCCGCATTGAACGCAGATTGCGACGGACAGGCCGGTCTTCAGGAGCTTTCAGGCAACGCCACCCTGCTTTACTACATGAGCGAAGAAGCCCAGGAAGGCAAGAACGCTTTTGTCGAAAAACGCAAACCCGATTTCGGTAAATTCCCGAAACGACCTTGAAACCCGGCTACGCTTCCATATACCGCTATTCCATCCCTTTTGTCAGGCCGGTGCCGGTTCACGGCACCAGACTCGGCACAAGGGACGGGCTTGTTTTGGCCCTGACATCCGGCGACGGACTGCACACCGGCTATGGGGAAATCGCCCCCCTTGAGGGGCTGCATGAGGAAACACTGCAGGAAGCTCAGGAGCAATGTACAGCAGTGCTTCCCGCTGCTGACCTTTCCTGCGGCACTCTTTCGCTTGCTGATGCCGGAAAACAGCTTCCTGCGCACCTTTTCCCTTCTGTTCAGACCGGGATTGAAATGGCCCTTTTGAACTTGCAGGCAACGTTCAGCGGAAGCTTTCCGTCGTTTCCCGGAGCACCAACCCCTGCCGGAAAGCTTCCGCTGAACGCACTGCTTTTCGGTGATCCGGCAACCGTCATGTCCATGGCGGACGATTATTTCCGGCAGGGGTACCGCACCTTCAAGCTGAAGGTACAGGCCGCCGACCCCGGCCCCGCCATCGAACAGGTTCTTAGGCTGCGATCCTCCTTCGGCAAGAAGATATCCCTGCGCCTTGACAGCAACAGGTCATTCGGGCTGGAAGATGCCTGCATCTTTTTCAGCCGGATTCCCGCCGACAACATCGAATACATCGAGGAGCCTCTGGCCGATCCCTCCCTGATTCCGGAATTTTTCAGCCGGACAGGCATTCGTACGGCGCTCGACGAATCACTCTGGATGAGCCCCGACACATGGAACGAAATCCCGCACAACTGCTTCGGGGGCATCGTACTGAAGCCCTCGCGGCTCGGCAGTCTTTCGACCACGCTGAAGCTCGCGCTCCAGGCGGAAGCCGAAGGAATCACCGCTGTCATAAGCGCTGCCTTCGAATCCGGCATCAGTCTCGGCTTTTACGCCCGCCTCGCATCGGTCGCCTCTGGGAAACCGGCGGCGTGCGGCCTCGATACCTTCCGCCTGCTCAGCCGGGACATTCTTCCCGAACCCCTGCGTGCAGAAGCGGGGCACCTTCTTCCTGAGAACGTTTATCGAAACAGCCTCCTGCCGGACCTATCGAGGCTCAACCTCATTGAAGAATGGATATTGTAGCGACCGCGGCGCAACAGTACACCGGCAATCCTGCGCTTGTTACCGAAAAGCAGAGCCTGTCTTTCCGGAACCTCGAAACAACAACCGCACGAATAGCCGGTGCACTGATCCAAAAAGAAATCAGTGGGGGAGATACCGTAGCTTTCTGCATGCCCAACAGCCCGGATATGGTTTTGCTGTTGCTTGCACTGCTCAGATTCGGTGTTGTCAGCGCCCCCTTGAACTATCGGTTTCCCACACATAGACTGCAAGCTCTTTTGCCCCCCCTGAACCCCACGGTGCTTATCGGTACCGAAAACCTGACCGAAAGACTTTCCTTTCCCGGGAAACTGACGCCGGAGGAAATCACCGGACACACCGCGCAACAAAACAGAAATACCCGACAGCTCAACAGCTCAACAACTCAACAACAGAACCCTCTCACCACAATCATCCACACTTCATCAAGTTCAGGTAACCCCAAAGCCGCCCTGCACTCGTTGGGCAACCATTATTACAGCGCCCTCGGCTCGAATGAGAACATCCCCTTTGCCCCCGGCGACCGATGGCTGCTCTCCCTTCCGCTTTTCCACATAGGCGGGTACGCCATACTGTTCCGCTCACTGCTGGGAGGAGGCGCTGTTGTAGTTCCCTCAGGAAATGAAAACATCAGCGAGTCTGTCAAAAGACATTCTATCACCCACCTTTCTCTCGTGCCTACCCAGCTTTACCGGCTGCTCGAAGATCCGGACAGCCACGATCGGCTCAAACGCCTCAAAGCCATTCTGCTTGGCGGAAGCACCGTGGAGCCCGCCTTGCTTAACGAGACCTCGGCATTACAACTTCCGGTCTACCTGAGCTACGGATCGACCGAAATGAGTTCGCAGATAACCACCACCCCCAGCCCGGCCGGCACCATCACCGCAGGCAAGGTACTGCCTTACCGCGAGCTCTCCATAGGCCCTGGAGATGAAATTCTTGTCAAAGGCCCCTGCCTTTTCCAGGGCTATCTCTCGGAAAACGGTCCGGTTCTTGAGACTGACAGTTCCGGCTGGTTCCATACCGGCGACACCGGAACGCTGTCGCCTGAAGGAGAGCTGCAGGTCACCGGCAGAACGGACAACATGTTTATTTCAGGTGGGGAAAACATCCATCCCGAGGAAATTGAAAGAGCACTGAACGCTCTCGAAGGCATCGAAAAAAGTATTGTCATTCCTGCAACGGACAAGGAATATGGATTCAGACCGGCAGCATTCATCGAAACATCTGAAAACGCACCCGAAGACAAGGAAATCATCGACAGCCTGTCGCACAAAATCGGCAAGCTCAAAACCCCCGTCGCCATAACCCGCATCAAGGAATGGTGTCTCTTGCCGGGGACCGAGAAGATTGACCGGGGGTATTATAAGCGCAAAGTAGAGGGGTAACGTCCAAACTTGACAACCAATATGAAACCATATATATTCCTTTATGGAATCATCATAAAATCACCTTTATACTAAAAAAAGATTAAACATGGCGACCGTCACGATCAAAAATCTCCCTGACGACCTGTATGAGCTCATTAAAAAAAATGCATCTGCCAACTACAGAAGTATCAATGGTGAAATCATTTTCCGGCTGGAAAGATCGCTGAAGCAGAAAAAAGAAGCCGACAAGCTCCTGCAACGCATAGAAAATCTGCATGAAACAGTGCAAATTCCCGAACTCACACAGGACATCCTCAAAAAAGCCAGAGAAACAGGCCGTCCATGATTATCTGCGACACCTTTATACCCTATTAACTTCAAAGTTTTCTTCTCCCGCTGGTCCATTTTTCAACAGCGCGGATTGCCACTTGCACTCCTCAGCAAATCCCGGGAGGTGCGTATCCGGCCCCGTATCTTTATCGGACGCCGTCCTCTTTTATGCAGCTACCACTTGCTGTACCTGTCTTCTTCGAATCCCTGATCTTCAATTGCCGGTAAAATAGTCTGAATCGAGTTTCTTGAGTTCATATACCGCTTCGGTAGACACACCCACATTGAAATCCAGCATGAGTTTTGCAAACTGCTCCCCATCAATGAGTATAATTTTACTATCTATTGCGTCCACGTACCCCTTGGCTCCGTCAGAAAATTCAGAAGTAGTTATAAAAATTCCTTTACGAGCCCTTTTCCCCTGCAATGCACCGGCAAATTTCTGAATTTCAGGGCGAGAAACAGTATTCTCCCATTTTTTGGCTTGGATATAAATAATATCGAGACCGAGTCGATCTTCCTTGATAATACCATCAATTCCTTCATCTCCACTCCGCCCGATTGCTTGCCCGGCATCTTTTCGGGAACCGCCATATCCCATCTTGACAAGTACCTCGACAACCACTCTCTCAAAAAAGGCCGGTGACGAAGACTTCAACTGAGCAAGAAGATCACTTGCCAAGTTCTCGCGCAAAGTCTCATATGCTTGCTCAAGTTGTTCTTCAGGAGTTTTGGCTTCCTGCTCCTCTGATTCCTCCTTGTCTCGACTGGTCTTGTGCCTGCTTCTTGCTTCAATGTATTCAGGAAACTGCCGAAGAAAATGCAGGTTGACCTCTAATGGTGACTGAGAGAGCACTTCTATACCTCGGTCGGCAATGCGGAACACACCATGCCGCGTGTTCTCCAAAAGACGAGCCATTTTCATGTGGGCACGAGCCCAGGCAACACGGTTATCAAAAACGCGTTGCCGTCCACTCGGTAAGAGTTGCTTTTGCTCTTCCTTGGTCAACCCAAAATGTTCAGATAAAGTATCGATCGCTTCACGATTGGTATGCTCTTGACCATCAGCACAAAAATCCAGGAGGGGGAGCATGATGCTCTGGAAATCAGGTATCGCCATGTTGCTTAACCGTAAAGTCCCTGTTCACCACTTGTAAATTCAAGAAGTAGCTTATAGTCCGCTAACGAAGTAACAGCTCTCACTCTTGGGCACCTTTATAAATTGTCGTGAGCGACATGAGTACGAGGCGAACGGAGCGCAGAAACCGGAGTGTACACATAGTACATGAGGATTTCGAGCACCGCTCAACGATGCAATTGAATCGTGAAATAAATAAATAGAGGTGCCCATTATTCCTGACTTTTTGCAATACCAAAAGTACATGGGCCTTTAACGCAATCAGGATAATCTTCAACAACAACAGCGTTATCCAATGACTTTAAAACATCTTTGACCAAAATATTGTCTTCTGCAAGTTCATCATAACCATGGCTGGAAATAACCACTTCATTTCGGGCAACCAGCTTCTGAATTTCTGGTAACAATAAACTCTGCAAAACCTTCTTCGTTCAATGTTATTTATCACAAAATAAACCTGAACGAGTCCGATTCCAAAAGACAAGCAAAGTCATCAGACGCACTAAACCCATTTGCCTTACCCCTCCAGCGCCGGATAGTCAATATACCCCTTCGGGCCCGGCGAGTAGAAGGTATCCTTATCGGGCTCGTTAAGAGCGGCACCGGTTTTCCATCGTTCCACGAGGTCGGGATTGGCAAGAAATGGCCGCCCAACGGCGATCAAGTCGCACTTGCCCGCGGCGAGGTCGCTTTCGGCACGGTCGGAGTTGTAGCCGCCGGAAAGAAGCAACGTACCATCGAACTCTCTGCGGAATGTCTCCTTGATGGAATCCGGAACGGTCGGCGCCCCCATTGACGAGTGATCGACAAGGTGAATGTAGGCAGGTCTGGCAGCGTTGAGCTGTCGGGCAAGATAGCCGTACTCCTCCTCCATCGTATCGTACAGGGGCATGTCGTTGAATACGCCGAACGGTGACAGCCGGATGCCGACCCTTTCCCGGCCGATGGCGTCACTTACCGCATCAACCACTTCTAGCATGAAACGCGCCCGATTCTCTATCGCACCGCCGTAACCGTCGGTACGGAGATTGGTATTCGACCGGATAAACTGTTCGATCAGGTAACCGTTCGCACCGTGCAGCTCGATACCGTCGCACCCTGCTGTAAAGGCGCTCCTGGCAGCCTGGGCATATTCTTCAACGGTGATCTTGATATCCTCTTCGCTCATCGCCTCCGGCACGGGATAGGGTTTCATGCCGTCATTGTCCGTGTACATCTCGCCGGAAGCCGCAACTGCCGAAGGTGCAATGATGCGGGCCCCTTCCGGCATGTTCAGCGGATGGGCTATCCGCCCGCAGTGCATGATCTGCAGGAACATCTTTGCGCCTTTCCTGTGCACAGCTCCGGTAATGGCTTTCCATCCTTCCGTCTGGGCACAGGAGAATATTCCGGGTATGCGCGGGTACCCCAGACCGTTCGGCGAGGGGGAGGTGCCCTCGGTGATAATGAGCCCGGCAGTACCCCGCTGTTTGTAGTACTCGACCATAAGCGCGTTTGGAATGTTGCCGGTTGCACGGCTGCGCGTCATCGGCGCCATGGCCAGATGGTTCTGGAGTTTCAGAGGCCCGAGATTGGCCGGGGAAAACAGGATAGACATAGAGAGAATCTCCTCGATATTGTAGCTGCCGACTGATCACCGCCTACTTGCCTGCCCTCGCCGCCTGCCGTTTCAGCCTCCAGACGGTAATAACGCCCCCCAGCCCGGAAACCGGTGCATAGACAAATATGGTTATGGCCAGACTGACCAGAAAATCCGCAAAAGTCATCTCTACCGGCGCCTGCAGCATCTCCTGCAACTGGTTTACGACAGCATCCTGTTCCGGAGACATGCCTTTCATCCATTCGGCAAGAAGCATCAGCCCTTCGATCCCCGGACGATAATTAAAAACCGTCATCAGGATATAGCCCGCTGTAACCGACAAAACGCTGCCTGCGATACCGGCAAGGCTTGAGAAAACAAAAGCTTCCGACAGGGTAAGCCTTACTTGGCACGTGATAATGTAATAGTGTGCTGCGGCTGCTCCGCTGAAAAGTATCCCGGCAAAAAACAACGCGTTGACGAGTGTCAGATACGGAAACGTCGTGGTTACGAGTATAACCAGCGCACCGACACCGAGCGCTTTGAACTTTTCTTCTGAACAATCCACCTCAGGCAAGTACCTCATCAAGAAAATCGTCCATGGTGTAAAAGCCCGGATTTGACGCGTGTTTATCGGCAAGCCACCTCCCTGCCTGCACGGCTCCCCCGGCAAATCCGCTGCGGTTTCTGGCGGTATGAGAGATGACGATATCGTCAAATTCCGAATTGATATGCGCTGCGTGCTGCCCGAATACTGAACCGATCCGGATTGCAGCGACCTGCAGCTCATCAGGGGCGATTTTTCTGTCAGTTGAAAGCTGGCTGATTATCGAGTTTTTGCGGGAATTGGCCCCAAGAATCATTTCCGCCGCCCTCAGTGCCGTACCGCTGGGAAAATCCGCCTTGGCGGTGTGGTGCTGTTCTGAGAATGCGATATCGAAACTATCGAAAGGCGCTATCATTCGTGCAACCTCACGCACGGTGCGAAGAAATATATTGACACCCAATGAAAAGTTTGCTGAGTAAAGGCACGAAGCCCCCGTTTCCTCTACCATTTTTCTGACGTCCGGAATCTCTGCATCCCACCCCGTAGTTCCAACAACAACAGGTACTCGTGATGCAAGCATTGCAGGAAGGTTTGCAAGAAATGCATCACGAACAGTAAAATCGATAATCACATCACTTCCGGCAAAGCTCTCTTGTGTAATTTCGGCATCGACATCAAGAACAACATCAACCTCGTGTTCATCCGAGGCTTCGATAACTTCGGCAACCTGTCGCCCCATCTTTCCGAAGCCAACCAGCGCGTATTTCATGAAAAGGACAAGTCAAAATTCAAAAGTTAAAATGGCTTGATAGCAGGAAGATACCTACTATCCCCTGAATATGCTAACCACTGAAAAGTCGTGCCCCCTGTGAAATGGACCTGCCAAGCTCCCAAGCCCCATAACAAGGTCACCTCAAGTTAAAACCTCAAACTTACACTCACCGAAGGATAGAGCGTCTCAGGCCCGTATGCCGATGAAATTTCCTCTTCCGAAATAGTGTCGAAATCATACAAATGGGCATCCACATAGGCGTCAACAATTCCTGCAAGATAGGCCAAAACAAGCAACAGAAGCTGCTGATTGCGTTTTTCCCGGTATTTGTCCCGCTGATCCTGAAAGGACGCTGCATCGGGTCCGTCAGGGTCCTCGGCGTATTTCACCCTGAACTCATCATAACTGTCGTTGAAATCCAGCGCACGGTACCCAAAAAAGCCGATCAATCCATAGAGGATGGGGACTTTCCATACGGCCCGGTTGTAGACTTGGCCATACCCTGGAAGCACCGCCGATATCATCGCAACCTTCCACGGCTCCATACGCCGATTGTCACCTTCGAACCGCTGCCTCGTATCATCGGACACTTCAGCAAACAATGCGCTCCGGATCGCATCCCCTGTTGTCCTGGAATCTGGAAAGACCGGTTCCTCGGCCCTTACGGGAGATATTGCCGCACTGCTGAACAGAACAGAAAGAATCAGCGCTGCTATATAACTCTTATTCATAGTGCATGATTTCGAGGATCCTCTCCAAATCATCGGGAGAAAAATACTGAATGTGAATTTCTCCCCTGCCCTTGTTTTTCTCAATGATCCTGACCTTCGTCGCAAAGCGCTCCCGTAATTGAGACTCAATCTGTTCGTATTGGGAAGCATCTCCCGTCTTCCGGGTTCTGACAGGCCCTTTGGGAGCCTCCCTGAAAAGTTTGTTTACAAGATCCTCGGTCTGACGGACGGATAGCTTTTTCCGGACGATCTGTTGCCAGACCTTGATCTGCTGCTTCTGGTTGGGAAGGTTGATCAGCGCCCTTGCATGGCCCGATGATATCTCTTTGCCGCGTATGCTCTCCTGGATGGGCACCGGCAGCTTCAACAGCCTGAGAAAATTGCTGATTGTAGAGCGGTTTTTACCGACTTTCTGGGCAATCTCGTCCTGGGTCAGGTTACAGGTGGTAACCAGGCTTTTCAATGCAAGAGCAATCTCGACGGCATTGAGGTCCTCACGCTGAATATTTTCAATCAGCGCCAGCTCCAGTTTGCCCGCATCTTCATGAGCTTCGACAATATAGCCCGGAATGAACTTGAAACCTGCTTTTCGTACCGCCCGCAGCCTTCGCTCACCGCTGATCAACTGATAGCCGTCACCGTCCCTGCTGACAGTAACCGGCTGTATAACTCCATTTTCGATTATAGAGTTTTTCAGATCTTCCAGTGCTGCCTCATTAAAATCTTTCCTGGGCTGAAAAGGGTTGACCCTGATTTTCTCAACCGGCAGACTTCCGACTGCCCCCGTCCGGATCCAAGGCTCATCATCGAACTTGCTCGGCGGGATAAAATCTTCATCAGGGATCAGGGCCTTCAAGCCTTTTCCTAACGCTTTTTTAGGCATAACCTAAAGTGATCGTTTCAAATTGCGCTGAACATGTATATGCTTAAAAAAAGTAATGCTTTGCCGGCTATGTGCCACGACCAAACCCTGTCCCTACGGGGTTGCCTGCGACACGGGCCGGGCAGTTACTTCCGTTTGATCTTGAATTTTTTGATATTGCCGTCTTTCTCGAAAATTTCCTGTACAAGATCAAGATAATCCTTCGACCCCAAACTCTGGGCGTCATAAAGCAATGCAGGTTTGCCGTGACTGGGGGCTTCGGAAAGCCGCACGTTTCTGCGGATATAGGTTGTATACACTTTATCTTTAAAAAACTTTTTCACCTCTTCGGCAACCTGACCGGCAAGACGGAGACGGGCATCGAACATGGTCACCAACACCCCTTCGATAGAGAGTCTCGGATTGAGATGTTTTCTTACAATACCGATGGTATTGAGCAGCTTGCCAAGGCCTTCAAGCGCGTAATATTCCGCCTGCACGGGAATCAGCACAGAATCGGCCGCGGTAAGAGAGTTGAGCGTGATCAATCCGAGCGAAGGCGGACAGTCTATAATAATGTAGTCATATTTTTCCCTTACCTCCTTCAGTGCCTTCTGCATCACATACTCTCTCTCTCGCATATTAACCAGCTCCACCTCCATACCGACAAGATTGACATTGGAGGGGACGATGTCCAGATATTCAAGGCTCGAAGGCTGTATCGCCTCCTTGATACCCCCTCCCTGCACCATGACATGGTAAAAGGTGTTCTCAATTTCGTCTTCGGTCTCGAGACCGAACCCTGAAGTAGCGTTAGCCTGGGGATCGATATCTATCAGCAGAGTTTTGAACTCAGAAATCGCAATAGATGCCGCTATGTTGACCGCCGTGGTTGTCTTGCCAACCCCGCCTTTCTGGTTTGCTATCGCGATAACTCTACCCATCTGCCCACCGAGGATATTTGCTGCTGTTGTTCTTCCGTCACGACTTGCTAAATTATAATACTTGAACCAACTTTTACAAACCTAAATTGAGCGATTGTCCAAACATCCAGAAACAGTAACGAGCAACCTGTGACAAGTGCCGAGCGGCCCTTTTTGAAACATAAAGGCACCTCTGTCGGCATGAGCGGTTCACGTGCAAGGCGAACGGAGCGCAGAAACCCCTTCCGCTCAACGAAGCAATTGAGTCGCGAAATAAATAGAGGTTAGAGGTGCCCGATAACATGACTGCTGCTTAATGGAAAAGCTGGGAGAAGATTTTTTCGCAAAACCAACCCTGACATTGGCCGAGTTCCTTCTTGGCAAAGTTTTCGTGCATAACGCTGGAGATGGACGATGCTATAAAGGCAGAATCGTTGAAACAGAGGCTTATCTCGCTGAGGGCGATGAAGCCTGTCACGCTTTCCGTGGCAGGACAAAAAGAAACAAGGTCATGTATGGTCCTCCCGGAACGCTTTATGTATATTTCACTTATGGTTGCCACTACCTCATGAATATCGTTACGGAACGTGAAGGAGTTGCCGGGGCCGTGCTTATCAGGGCCATGGAGCCCATTGCCGGTTTGGCCCATATGAACAAGAACCGCAACGTTGTCAGAACGGTTGACCTGATGAACGGCCCGGGAAAGCTTACCAGGGCAATGGACATAACGCTTGCACATAACGGGATGAATCTTTCAGGTGATACGGTATTCATCGAAGAAGGCGAAAACGTGACGCAAAACCTGATCTGTTCATCCAAAAGAATAGGCATTACCAAAAGCACCGACCTTTCCTGGAGACGATACGTGGCCGGAAGCCCTTTTGTCTCAAAATCAAAGCCGGGGCCGCCGCCTGTGAAGAGAAAAGTGATGTTGGAAAGTTGAAAAAAAATCTCCTTTTTTAGGCAAGTCTTTTAAACATCCTAACCATGATCGGGACCCCAATCTTACCTGAAATAAGAGAGTTGATCGAGCGCCGAAATTTCAGCGCACTTCAGCGAATTTTCACCGATTGGCTTCCGGTCGACCTTGCCGAACTCATTTCCGATCTGCCGGAAAACGAGCAGGCAATCCTTTTCAGGCTCCTCCCGAAAGGGGTGGCTACCGAAACGTTTGAATACCTGGATATCGACGCACAACAGAATCTGCTCACAGCGCTCACAAAGAAAGATGTCACGCACATCCTTAACAGCATGTCCCCCGACGACCGAACAGAAATGCTGGAGGAACTTCCGAGCAACGTCGTACAGGAACTCCTGAAACTTCTCTCTTTCGAAGAGTTTAAAATCGCCAAGACCCTGCTTGCATATTCCGAGGACAGCGTCGGTCGACTCATGTCCCCGGACTATATCAGCGTCAAAAAAGACTGGACGATCACCGAAGTACTGGACTATATAAGAAAATACGGCCATGGCAGCGAAACCCTCAACGTCATCTACGTCGTTGACGACTACGGGAAGCTGATCGGGGACCTGGCCGCCAGAGCACTCCTGCTCTCCCAGCCCAGCCAAAAGGTAAAAGACCTGATTTCAGAAGAGAAGATCATCACGCTCACGGCAACCCAGGACCAGCAGGATGCGCTTGAAACATTTAAGCGGTACGACCGGGTGGCTCTTCCGGTTGTCGATTCCAACGGCTACCTGATAGGGATCGTTACGGTTGACGACATGCTTGACGTTGCTGAAGAGGAAGAAACGGAAGATATTCAGAAGTTCGGCGGTATCGAAGCCCTCGATGAGCCCTATATGGATCTGCCCATTTTTCAGGTCATTAAAAAACGGGGTGTCTGGCTGGTGGTGCTTTTTCTCGGGGAAATGCTGACCGCTTCGGCAATGGCCTTTTTTGAGGACGAGCTTGCCAAAGCCATCGTGCTTGCAACCTTTATTCCACTGATCATATCAAGCGGTGGAAATTCGGGATCACAGGCGGCCACTCTCATCATAAGGGCCCTCGCTCTCGGAGAAATCACCATCAAAGACTGGTGGAGAGTTATGAGAAGAGAGATACTGTCCGGACTTGCTCTTGGCAGCATACTGGGGCTCATCGGCATATTCAGGGTTGTGTTCTGGTCGATCATCCTCGGCACCTACAATATCGAATGGCTAACGATAGGCTATACCGTGGGTGTTTCACTTGTCGGCGTTGTCCTCCTCGGAACCCTTGCAGGCTCCATGCTCCCGCTGCTGCTGCAGCGCTGGGGTCTTGACCCGGCCACATCTTCCGCTCCTTTTGTAGCAACTATCGTTGACGTCGCCGGCATTGTCATTTACTTCAGTGTGGCTACCATTTTTCTCAGCGGAATACTGCTTTGAAAAGTGTTGATTTGTTGCATCGTCGAACTGTCGGAGAGTTGCAAATGTTACTTGCCCCGGCACGTCGGGACATTGAGTCAATACTCTCCGATACCGACGGCAACCCCCGAAAAAAGACAAATCAGTTGTACCTTTAAGGGCACCTCCATACATTGTCGTGAGCGACCTTTTCTATCCGCCCAGCGAGGAAATCAGGGCACACAACAAATTGAGGTGCCCCTAATATCCTTATTAATGAAACCTAAAGTAGAGCAGTTTGAACCTTGAAAGAGAATCACTTGACTTCGATATTGTGTTCACAGGAGCCGGGCCCGCTAACCTCACCGCAGTCCTGCACCTGCAGCATCTGATCAACCAGCATAACGCACAGGCTGAAGCATCTCTTGATCCTGACATAGCAGTTCTTGAAAAAGGCAGATACACAGGTGCGCATCTCCTGTCAGGCGCAATTCTCGATCCTTCGGTATTTGACTTGTTCCTGCCCGACTTCCGTGAAAGAGAGTGTCCTCTTGAAGCCGAAGTCAGTAACGAATCGGTATGGTTTCTGGCTGGACAAAAAAAATTTCCGATACCTTATCTGCCCGAACCCTTTCGCAACAAGGGCTGTTACCTTGTCTCTCTCAGCAAGTTAGGCGCCTGGCTTGCAGGAGAGGCCGAAGCACAGGGTATAACGATCCTCGACAGTACTGCTGCGGTTGAACCGGTTATCGAGAGCGGATGCGTCAAAGGAATCGTCACCGATGACAAGGGACTGGATAAGCAGGGTGTAAGAAAACCCGGCTCGGAGCATGGGATGCAGCTCAACGCGAAAGTCATTGTAGTAGGTGAAGGCGCCCGAGGATCAATTTTTCGTCAGCTCGACCAGGAATTCCGTTTGCAGGAAGAAAGCCGGAAACAGATATATGAAACCGGCGTCAAGGAAATATGGAAGATTCCTGAAAACAGGATCAAAGCCGGCGAGGTACACCACACGTTCGGCTATCCTCTTCCCCCGTCGATATACGGCGGCGGCTGGCTGTATGCTCTATCAGATACGGAAGTATCCCTTGGATTCGTAACTTCAGCAGAACCGGAACGGCCGGTCGTCGACCCGCACTACAACCTGCAACTGTTCAAGCTGCATCCGTTCGTACGCAAGATTATCGAAAGGGGCACCGTTCTCGAATACGGTGCAAAAACCATTACCTCCGGGGGTTATCATGCGATGCCGAAACTCTACGGCCCTGGGTTTCTGCTTACCGGAGAAAGCGCCGGCCTGGTTAACATGCAGCGTTTGAAAGGCCTCCACCTTGCGATGCACTCGGGCGTCCTTGCAGCTGAAACACTGTTTGCTGCATTGCTGTCAGGCGATTATTCCGCTAACGCTCTGAAGGACTACCAGAAACGCTTTGAAACATCAACCGCTCACGAAGAGATGTATCGGGCCGGAAATTATCGTCAGGGATTCGAAAAAAGTCTTTACAAAGGGCTCGTGCAGGCAGGGCTGCGCTTGAAAGTCCCCGGCCTTACCCTTGCCGAAAAAACAGTGTCCCCGAAAGAAAACAGGCTTCAGCCCGGCAGGAAAGAGTATAATAACTGGATGAAGGGGAAAAACGCCTTTAGTCCCGACACTTCACTGACTTTTTCAAAAAGCACCGATCTCTATGCGTCAGGCACGGTGCACGAAGAGGACCAGCCCTGCCATTTGCTGATAAGCAAGGAAGATATTGCCGAAATATGCACAAAAAAATGCACCGAAGAGTTTGGCAACCCCTGTCAGCATTTTTGCCCGGCGAGTGTCTATGAAATCGACCTCGATGCCGACCCGATTCTAAAGCTCACTCCCTCCAACTGTCTGCACTGTAAAACATGTGAAATCGCCGACCCATACGGTATTATTACCTGGCAGCCGCCTGAGGGAGGCGGGGGGCCGGGCTATAAGCTAAGTTAACCTGAACAATTCACCAAAGGAATAGTGACGAGTAACAAGTGACAAGGTGTTAGGTGTTAGGTGTTAGGTGTTAGGTGTTAGGTGTTAGGTGTTAGGTGTTAGGTGTTAGGTGTTAGGTGTTAGGTGTTAGGTGTTAGG
>JANQGE010000105.1 GCA_028277485.1 Chlorobium sp. | reverse complement strand
AGGGCACCTCTAAAAACTTATTGCGCGCCCAAATTGCTGCGTTGGTCGGTGCTCGAAATCCTCATGTACTCCGTGTACATTCCGGTTTCTCCGCTCCGTCCGCCTTACACTTTGCTCGCTCATGACACTTTTTAGAGGTGCCCTTTATTAGTATCCTTTTTCAAACCCCGGGAAAAAACTTTTTTATCCGATATATCTTTTCCGCCCCAAAAAAAATATATACCAACAAATACCCGTCGGAAGGAGGCCAAAACCATGAGCAGGTTCAGGGTTATAGAATTCCAGTTACTTCAGGCGTGCAATGCCAGTTGCATGTATTGTGCGTACAATCAAAACCTTCCGAAGTTTAACAAATGGCTCCCCCTCGAAATCGTGGAAAAAACCCTGGCGGAAGAAAAACCCGAGTGGGTCTGGTTCGAAGGCGGTGAGGTCACCATATCCGACAAGTCGAAGGACTACCTGCTTCAGGCGATGGAAATCGGCAACAAACACGGCTCCAAAAACCGTATCAACACAAATTGCAGGAACATCGATCCGCAATGGGCGAGACGGCTTGCCGATGGCGGCCTGCAGTTTGCCTGCGTCTCCTTCGACACACTGGAGCCTGAACGATTAGAGCTCCTGCGCGGCTTTCCTGAAGGAACAGGAAGGGAAAACCTGGAGCAACTCAAGGCCAACGCACTCTGCCTCGCAGACCAGGGGGTAACAGTCGATCTGGAGGCAACGGTAACCAGGCACAACCTCCACGAGCTCGAAGCGTTATATGATTACGCGGAAAGCGTGGCCACGAACGGCCGAAACATTATCATGGGCGCACAATGCCTGGTTGCGACCTACGACGAGGCTTTCGGGCTATACCCGAAGATGGACGAGATGAACGAAGCGTTCATACGGCTGACCGAAAAAGCGAAAAACGGCAGCATCCCCCTGCGCATCTGCTGCTCGCCGATGGTTCGCTGCAAATATCCCGCGCTCTACGAACCGCACCCGAACATCATCTGGGTAGAATGCAGTTGCGGCTTCGATTACGTCCATGTGAATGCTACAGGTGACGTACTGCTCTGCGGTTTCTGGGATCATACCAGGACCATCGGCAATCTGAACGATGCATCCCTGCGGGAAATCTGGGAGGGAAGCGAACTGCGCCGGCGGGCCATGACCGAAACCCCTGAAAACTGTGAAAGCTGCCAACACTGGGAAGGCCCCGACCGTTGCCACAACACTTGCTTCTCGATTGTCCACCGCAATACCGGCTCGTTCACATCCTTTGCCTATGACCTTACATGCAGCGCAGTTGCTGATGCCGCAATGAGAAGACCGTTATGAACAACCTTAATCCGTGGGAATATACCGAGCTGGAGTTTCCCGGGCAGCTTGCCTACCTCACCGTTTCCTGCACGACCCGGTGCAATTTCAAGTGCATCTTCTGTTCAAAAAAAGACCATGCGGTAACCGACCTTGATTACGGGATACTTAAAAAAGCCCTCTCGGAATCGCTGCTTCTGGGTTTGCGGAAAGTCGAGCTGACCGGTGGCGAGGCCCTGCTCTACCCGCATTTCTGGGATGTCGTCACCCACCTGCGTGAAAACGACGTGATGGTGCAACTTGTCACAAACGGCTCCCTTATTGACAGGGAGCTTGCCGAAAAACTGGCGGCTGCCCGAATAAACGTGGCCATCAGTCTCGCCACCCTTGACCCGGAGGAATTCTCCTATCTGTCCGGCGGCCAGGGTGAACACCGGACCGTTGTTGAAACGCTGGAGCACCTCAAAGCCTCCGGCTACCGTGCGGATAACTATCCCATGTTTGCCATACATTCCCTGGGCTCCCGGGAAAACTTCAGCGAGCTGGATCGCTTGCGCACGTTTGCAGCGCAAAAAGGCTGCGGGTTTGTGTTGAACCGGGCCATCCCGGTCGGCGGTCTGCAGGCGGACAATGTACCGTCAACGACTGATCTGAAACTGTTCCTGAACAACGAATCCGGTGATCACCCGACATCGGTGCCCTTTTCCGGAGACACTCCCTGCAACCGCCTCAAGGCAGGCTGCTATATCGGGTCCGACGCAAAGGTACGCCCCTGCTCATCCATTGACATCGAGGTGGGCGACCTCTGTAAGGAGTCCATCACCACGATATGGCGGGAATCAGAAATCCTCGAGCGATGCCGCACCATTGACAACCATCTCGAAGGTTCCTGCGGAACCTGCCCGGAACGCAGCCGCTGCTACGGCTGCCGGGCCGTAGCTTATGCAACCTGGGGATCCCTGACCGCTCCCGACCCGGGCTGCTTCAGGTTTAGCGAAGATGCACAATTCAACTCTCAACAAGGAGGAACAGAGTGAAAGTAGCGTTCGTCGCCCCGCCTGTGCCTGCGGTTCCTTTGAGCCAGATGCAGCGGCTCTACTATTTCTACCTGTTCTCATCCCGCGCCTTCACGGTATTCAGTCATTTAACGCAACAGGATTTCTACCGCTTCTGGATGCTCGAACCCGTCCACCTGGGGTTGCTGCAACTTATCTCCTACCTCGAGCAGCACGGCATCGAGTGTTCTTTTTTCGGTCCGATAAGCCCTGAAGGCAAGCATGTGGACCGGGAAGAAATTCTTCTGCAGAAAATTCTCAAACGGGCAGATGAGTTCGACGCCATAGGCTTCAGCTCGATTACCGCCAGCTACAGGACCGCGGCACGCATGGCAGGCCGCATCAGGCAGGAACACCCTGACATCCCCCTGATTCTGGGCGGCAACCATGCCTGGGTACGATACGGGGAAGTGCTGCAAGAGTCGGCTTTCGACATCCTGGTGCACAAGGAGGGCGAAGAAACCACCCTGGAACTGCTCCGGGCCATGGAACGAACTGAACCGCTCCACGGCATAGCAGGGATCAGTTTTGTAAAGGACGGCAAACTCTTCAAGACCCCGGATCGGGCGCGCATGGACCGTTCCGCATTGCCCCTCATCGGCTATGAACATCTGGAAGACAATTTTGCCCGCGAAGAACTTGGCGGAGACGACCGGCTGTCCATACCGATATCCAGGGTAACGCCTCTGACCGGCTGCACCAACGACTGCGTCTGGTGTGCTGATTTCTGGAAACCGGAAGTTACCGGCCAAAACCTCGACCGCTTCAAGGAGGAGGTTTGTTACCTGATGGAAAAACGCAACAGCCGTTTCTTCTACCTGGGCACCCATGATTTTCTTCATCATATCGGCCGTGCCATGGAAATTGCCGAGCAGATGGGTTCGTTACAACCGGAAATGCACTGGGAAGCCCAGACCAGGGTCAATCCTGCAGCTACCAGGGAGCATTTCCGCAAACTGCGCGAGGCAGATTGCCGCTGCCTGCATGTGGGGGTGGAAAGCGCTAATCAGGAGCTTCTCGGAATCATGGGCAAAAACATCCGGATCCCCGAGGTCATGCGCATGCTGGAATACGCCAGGGAAGAAGAGATAGAAACCCATACCTACTGGCTCATCGGCTCACCGTTCGAAACCTATGAGACGGCCCGCCAAACCATAGCCACCATGAGCAGCTGGATGCGCTCCAGCCTGTCCAGCACCGCTGAAATCAACATGCTTGTGGGTTATCCCGGCACAGAGTTTTACGAGAACAGGCATCACTTTGACATTACGTGGGTCGAGCCGGATTACAGCAATTACGATGGGCGCAACCGCCCCACCTTTGAAACAACGCACCTGACAAGCCGCGATCTGGAATACCTGTTCCACCGGGCTATGGATGAATATTGCTCGGTTATGGAAGACACCATCGGCACCAGAGAGCAGGTAACGGAAAAACTCGGGCATCGATTCCCAAATTTCGATCCCGCTTTCATGGAGGCGGCGTTTTAAGATGAACACAATGTGCAGCCAAACGGCCCTTGCCGACATACCGCTGTTCACGGCAGAACAGCGTGAAACCATTACAAGGGTCGCCCGGAAATACCCCATGCGGGTTACGGATTATTACCTGGGGCTGATCAGGGAACCTGGTGACGCGATATACAGACAGTGTATCCCCTCGGAAGAGGAACTGACCGATGCCACCGGCCAGCCGGACCCCCTGAAAGAGGATGACCACTCCCCTGTCCCGCGTCTGCACCACCGGTACCCGGACCGGGTTCTCCTGGTGGTGACCAACAATTGCGCCATGTACTGCCGTTTTTGTACCAGAAAACGCAATATCGGCGACCGGACCACGGCAATCACCACTGAGGAGCTTGCTGATACCGTGGAATACCTGAGCGATCATGAAGAGGTGCACGACGTGCTGATTTCAGGCGGTGACCCGTTAACCCTGCCCCTGAACAGGCTGGAGGAAATTATCAGGTCCATAAGAATTATTCCCCATATCGACATTATCAGGATCGGCACCCGCATGCCTTGCATCGATCCGAAACGGGTTACCGAAGAACTCTGCAGCATGTTGAAAAAGTACCACCCCCTCTATATCAATGTGCAGTTCAACAACCCGGCAGAAATAACCCCCCAATCGCAACAGGCCTGCGCCATGCTGGCCGACGCAGGCATTCAGCTCGGCAACCAGTCGGTACTGCTCAGAGGAGTGAACGACACCCCCGAGGTGATGAAGGAACTGGTACGAAAGCTTCTCGGTATGCGGGTAAAGCCCTACTATTTGTTTATTCCCGACATGGTAAAAGGAACCGGCCATTTTCGAACCAGCCTGGAAACCGGGCTTGAGATCATCAATGCCATCCAGGGCCGGATGAGCGGCATGGCAACGCCACAACTGGTCATAGACCTGGAAAACGGCGGCGGCAAGGTACCGTTGTCGCCCGACCACATAATCGATAAACAAGACGGAAAATACACGTTTCAAAATTTCGAAAACAAAATGTATGAATACACCGATTTCCAGCCTTGCGAAAACCGGCGTTCACCAGACTGAACCGCTCCTCGGACTGCTCGGCCGAATTACAGGCAAACCGCCTTCCACGCTCAAAGGCAGTTTGAGAGGATACTACCGCGCTGTTCCGTCACTCCTGGGAGACGGCTTCCTCGGCCCGCTTGTCTCCCCAACTATTTTCGGCACCCAGCTCAAGGCCCTGGCCCTGTCCGAGCGAGTTTTTCTGCCGGCATTCGAGGCCATGAGCCGTTGGGAAAGCTGGAACGAATCCCTTGCAAACGCCCTGCTCAGGGAAGTTATCCCTGCCCTGCTTGGCATCACCTCCATGCACAAGCGGGATAATGACCCCCTGCTTGTCAGCCTTGCCCTTGGCCGGCTTGCGGAACAAGCAGGGAAGGGATCGGTGCGGCTGGTAAGCCTTGTTTGTCCCAGCTACCAGTACCGGCGTGATTCCAAAGGCAGACTCTGGCACTCCTCGGGCGAGTTGCTGCCCACGACAGGGACGCGTTTCAGAGCGGTAGCCGCTACCCTGGGCCGGGTTTTCTCACCTCTTACGGAGCACGCTGTCGAAATTGACTGGGAGTTCTGGGGCTACACAGGCGAAACAGGCGATCCGGAACACCTGATCGATATGGCCCGTTTCGTACACCAGCATTATCGGGACGATCCGCAGCAGTTATTTGACACCCTAAGCAGGGCTGCACAGGATATGAGCGAACAGCTTCAGGAAGAAATGCGCAGTTGTAACATTACTGCCTCTGCCTGTTCCCTGGACCTGAAATTCGGAGCAGTCATTCACGAAATCCGGAACGCCTTTTCAACAACATTTCCCGACCAGCTGGAAAAAATCACAAACCCGAAGGATGTGGAATCATGGCTGAATGATATCTGCAAATGCGGCCCGCTCATTCATTCTTTTGTGAAACAGGAAAAAATCTACCGGCAAAACGTTATCATAGAATTTACTGAACCCATTGTTTCCGCAGCCCTGCGGGAGATGTTGCTGTATACCCATATCCTGGATGAAGTGCGAAAAAACGGCTCGATCATCATCGATACGGAAAGCAGTTCCAACTATATGACCGAAACGCTGCAATACCTCCCGACAAGCCTGATTTTCACCCGCTCGAGCAAAAAAAAGGATGATGAGGAGCATGAAAAATACACGCTGAACATCCGCCAGCCGTATAATGTCGTGACCGATTGATTAAAGGGCACCTCTATAAACTCCGTCCTGCAACTCGCTTCTCTGTTTCTCAGGTTAAGCGGTTATACCGGGGAAGCCTCTATCATTTCGAACAGAATCCTGATGATCAGTGTCATTTCAGCTCCTGTGATGATTTATGGGCACCTCTATTTATTGTCTTTGGTCTTGAAGGAGCAGTTATTTCATTGGTAGGCCTTCGTTTTCTCAGAGGGCTCTGGTATTCTTTCAGATTAAAAGCAGTATACGGTATTTCATTAATGTGATATGGATTCACGAGACCATGAACATCCTCGATTCAATTGTTGAAACGGAATTCCGTTACGGTTCGGCAATGAGCGCCGGAATCCGGAAAATGTCGAACTCGGTTCGAGTAAGCGATGATCGCATTCCGGAAAGGGACGCGTATAACTATGTCTTTATTTCGCGGAACACCTCTTTTGACGAGGCGAAAAGCATTGTGACCGAGGAGTTGAACCGATTCCGGCAATCGAACGCGCCGCATATCAAAATAGTTTTTCACCCACGGAATCAGCACTGGCAAAGGATTGAAGAGCTCGAACCCTTTACCTATACCGCCAGGTTTATCATGGCCCTTTCTCTGTCCAAACCCGCAAATCCCGTATCGGATGAGAATTGCCGGGTACTGGGAAAAAGCGATCTGGAAGCCTTGTATGAATTCGAATTCCACATGTATGAACCCAAAGGAGCCGACTATGCAAGACGCCAGACAGAAATCAAACTCGATACATACACAAACAAAGAAGGGTTCGAAGTCATCCTTTATTCACTTGGAAAGCGGGTTGTAGGCAATGTGGAGCTCTATAGCGACAATGGCATCACCAAATTCGACGACTTCAAGGTACACGAGGATTTTCGCCGCCGGGGATTCGGCAAAAAGCTTCAGCACTTCGCCCTGTCGAGAGCATATCGAAACGGCGCCGGTCACCTCTATGCGATCACCGACGACGACGGATTCGTCAAAGATCTCTATAAAAAAGACGGCTTCACTGAAATCGGCATCCTGCACACCTTTCGCAAATAGACCACCGCCCTGACCTCTTACATCAGTTTCACGATCGAGACAACGAGTGCTTCCTGAAAATGGGAGGGGTCACCGCTTCAGCCGGTAGTACAATGTTCCCATTACTTCACGAAACGCGATTTCCGAATTGTTCAATCCGGACGCTCCCGGCAAAAAGTCGTACAAGGTAAGTACCTTACCGGGGCTTGCCCGGAAATCCACCGGGAAAGTCTCAACTTCAATACCGGCACGCCTGAAAAGCATCGCCGCACGGCTCATATGGAAAGCACTCGTCACCAGAATAACCTTGGGCCGTTCAATTCCCGACAACATCACTCTGACAGCTTCAGCCTCATCAGCGGTATTCCCCACCTTTCCGGTAACCTGTATTACCGAAGGCGGCACACCGAGCTTTTCAGCCCGTTCGGCAAGAATATCCCCTTCAGGTCTTGCGTTCGGCACCCATGGCACCCAGCTGCCGGCTAAGATCATCAAAGACGCCTTACCGGCCTGAAAAAGCTCGACTCCCCCTTCAAAACGGTCGACAGCATCCCTCCATTCACCATACCGGGCACCGGGGACCTGTGAAACCATTCCGCCGAGCACTACCACAGCATCCGCCTGCTCCACCACCCCAATGTCCTTTCGGACCCGGGCACCCTCGACCTGCCGGATCAGCCAGTCCCCTGTAACCGGCATACTCAAGCCCCACAGCACAAGAATCCCTGACCACAAAAGACTCCTCTTCCGCAGTAAAGCCCCCAGCATAACAAGCGCAATCCCCAACCCGAGGGGCAGGAAAAAAACAGGTAAGATCTTATGCCATATCAACATCATGCATCTCCTCCAAAAAGGTGCCTGCAAGTGCCGTCAACGTCCTCCTAACCTGAAAGAGTTTCGCCGTTTCCCGATTTTCCGATCAGCTTTTCGAGGCAGTTTTTGCAAACACAGGTCTCGTAGCGTCCGGCAAGATACTCCCTGACTTCAGGCGGAACTTGCAGGGAAGCACACCAACAGTCAGCCGACAGACCGCAGAAAAAGGGCTCTCCGCACATAGGGCAGGCTTGCGTCTTACCGCCACTACCGCTATTGTGATCGTCTATCGTCGTCATCCCACCATCCGGTTTCATCTTCAACAAAAAGGGGACAAGAACCACAGCAAGTTCCCGGCGCAGTTTTGGCAAAGGCTGCCCATCAAGCGATCCAACCATACCGGCCCGAAGAGGGTTCAAATGAATATATGCAACCAGCCTAAGAAAATATGGCTCCTCCTCGCAAAGAATCGAAACAAGATGCCCCCTATTTCACTTGCAGGTTTACGTAGAAAGTATTTTTATTGAGATAGAAACTTTTACCGGCAGACCAATTGATGAAACATCCTTCGCTTATATTTCTTACCGGTTTCAGCGGTTCGGGCAAATCGACAATCGGTCCTCTGCTCGCAAACTCGCTGGGGTATGATTTCCTGGACATGGACAAGGAAATTGAGCACCTTGCCGGCAAGACAATCAATCAGATTTTTGTCGAGGAGGGGGAAGCATACTTCAGGGCCCTGGAACTCCGGGTACTTGAAGGAATCGTCGACCACGGCGAACAGGTAGTATCACTCGGAGGCGGTCTTTTGCAGAACGACCCCTGTTTTTCTTTGATAACCGCTTCCGGAACATTGGTTTATCTGCACTCGAGTCCGGAAATTCTCGCCAAACGGCTGAGCCATAAAACCGACCGGCCATTAATGAAAGGCGATAACGGTGAACGCCTTTCCCGGGAGCAGATTGAGAAAAAAATTTTCGCTCTGCTTGAACAACGCGAGCCTCGTTATAAAACCGCCCAAATCATGGTTGAGACCGACACCAAAAGAATCGGATCAACAGTCGAGGAGCTGACGAGAAAAATCGAGCGGTACGTCCGCAGAGCGGAGAGCAATCTATTATCCAAAACAACAAAGCATAAGAAAAATTGAGTGAAATCGTCATCAGCACACCAGTTATTGCCAATCTCGAACAGCTGTTCCTGAAACATAACCTGACAAAAAAAACCGTTGTTCTGTTTGATGAAAACACAAAAGAACTGTTTGGCAAAGAGATCCTGACAGCTCTGGAAAAACAGGACTTCAAATGGGTTGAGCTGGTGATTCCGGCAAGAGAAACCTCTAAAAGTTTCCGAACAGCCTATCGTCTTTACGGAGAATTGATCAAAGCCGAAGTCGACCGGAGCTGGAACCTCCTGGCCGTCGGCGGCGGTGTTGTAGGCGACCTCGGCGGTTATGTCGCGGCGAGCTACTATCGGGGAATCCCGGTGATCCAGTTTCCGACTACCCTGCTTGCGATGACCGACAGCTCTATCGGCGGCAAGGTAGCCATAAACCATTCTCAGGGAAAAAATCTTATCGGCTTTTTTCATATGCCGGAACTGGTGATGATCGATCCCTCTTACCTTAAATCATTGCCTGAACGCGAGGTGTATGCAGGTATGGCAGAGGTGGTTAAATACGGTTTTATTGCTGACAAGCAGTTTCTGAATTATGTCAATCGACATTTCAAGGACATTATCGCCATACAGGAGCCTTGCATTACGGAGGCTATCCGGCAAAGCGCCATGATCAAATCAGATGTTGTGGAACAGGATTTCAGGGAGCAGAGCGGCTTGCGGGCAACCCTGAACTTCGGGCACACTTTTGCCCACGGTTTTGAAAAACTTGCCGATTACCGCCATATCCGCCATGGGGAAGCTGTGGCGATCGGCATGATCTGTGCATTGCATCTTTCCGAAACGCTTGGCAAAATAAGCCGTAACGAGCTGCAGGAAGGTCTTGCTGTATTGAAGAAATTCAAGTTCCGCAGAGGATTGGTGCGGAAAAGATTCAAAGATATTCCTGCAGAAACTATCCTCGAAAGCATGCACTCGGACAAGAAAAAAGTGGATAAACAACTGCGCTATGTTTTGCTTGAAGGTCTTGGCAAAGCCTACCTTCATCCTGAGCCTCTCGACAACCGGATCGTCATCAAGGCAATCGAGGCAGCAAAACTAAGCGTTCAGGCTTGATGCCTTGCATCTCCGCCATGTTCGACAATCGCTCAATTTAGGGCAGGCTTTTTTTGACTTTTTACTTTTGACCTTTGCCTTTTGGTCGGCTATCCAGCCATCGAGCTATTGAGCATGTTGGATATTTAAATCCAGCAAAACCTTCGCCCCTTTCAGCACGGCCTGTTCATCGATCAATGGAGGTTCAGCCATGGCGGAAGCCACAAGCCTGCTGCTTCCACCGGTTGCAATGACTCTGATACCCCTTTCTCCCAACTCTTTACCGAGAAAACAACGAATATCGGCCAGCAGACCTTCAACCTGTTTCACACACCCCCAGAGCACTCCGCTTTGAATACAATCGGCCGTGGACCTGCCGAGAAGAGGCATTGAGGACGAAGTGATCTGAACCTGAGGAAGTTTGGCCGTACGGTCATGCAGTACGGCTGTCATGAGGTCAAGCCCGGGCAGTATCATCCCCCCGAGATAGTTTCCCCCGGAGTTCAGCACATCAAAAGTGATGGCGGTTCCCACATCCAGTGCGATTACTGCTTGATCACGCCAGTTAGAGCGGCTTAATGCACAAAGCGCCAGCCGGTCGGCACCCAAAGCATGGGGCGGTTTGTAGTCAAGAATAAAAGGAAGCGACAGTGAACTGTTTATTTCGAGCACTCTCCCGGAAAGGGCGCTGCTGAGAATGTGGAGAAAATGATCGCCCACGGAAGGGACAACACTGCAGACAGCCGCATGACTGATGGAAGGATGATCGTGCAGGATTTTTTCAACCTGTTCATATCCTGCATTGCTTTCCGCAAGTTTATCCGTGGGTGCCGTATAGGCTGCAAGCACGATTCCTCCATCAAAAACCGCAAAGTCGCTTACAGAATTGCCTATTTCAACAATTAAAGCCTGCTCTTTCATATCTAAATTGAGCGTTGCAAATCATCTCCAAATGGTATAGCCCGGCCACCTTGCGTCACGGTGATTTGTCACCGGTTTACTCGTTGTTGTTATGGGATGCCCGAACATCACTCAATTTGGATCATATACCGAGAGAAAGGCGGTTCAACGCTTAAACGGAACGTTCGCAAGTTCCGACAACTTGCTGAGCATCTTTTCGTAATTCGGCAGGTTTTTCGTTACGAAAATGGAATCCCTTGTTTGACCGGTCTGGGCGACCACAAAAAATTTCGGAGGAGGGTTGAATGTAACGGGTTCCCGATAGATCCTGACAATATCCCGTATCCTGAATACTTTATCATTTCCTTTCCGGTAATTGTAAGAGAGGTTTTCCGTATCAATGGTAATTACATCCCCCTCCTGACCATGTTCGGCAATAAAGCGAGTGTTATAGTAATTGGGGGTTCCAAGGGCAAGTGTAGTAAGCAGCAGAAGTAAAGTGCTTTTCCACAGGCACCCAAGGTCTATACCATAGCTGAATTTTCCATACTTGAAAAAAAAACTCCAGCCGACAGCAAGCAGTAACATTCCCAGAAGCCAGGAAAAAAAATAATAATTGTCCAGCCACCACTCAGGGTAGGTTAAAGGATATTGAAAAACCTGCTGCATAGTCGGGTCCCGAAATCATTTACTATAAGGGCACCTCTATTAATTTGTTGCGCACCATGATTACGTCGTTGGTCGGTGCTCGAAATCCTCATGTACTCTGTGTACACTCCGGTTTCTGCGCTCCGGCCGCCTTGTATTCAAGGCGCTCACGACAATTTATAGAGGTGCCCATAATTAAGCCACAAAAATAACGTTTTTTACCTTTTAGTTTACAATAAAATGATATTTCATCAATTCTTTTAACCCGAAGCATTCCCAGCCATGAAATCATTTTACAAGGAACTCTGGATGAACGTACCCGAAAGAATGGACTTTGTCAATATCACACCAGATGTTGAACAGGTGCTTGCCGAAAGCTCCATTCGTGAAGGAATGTGTCTTGTTAACGCCATGCATATTACCGCGTCGGTTTTCATCAACGATGATGAACCCGGTCTCCACAACGATTACAAACGGTGGCTCGAAGAGCTTGCCCCCCATGAACCGCTCAGCCTCTATCGTCACAACCTGACCGGTGAAGACAACGGAGATGCACACCATAAGCGCCAGATCATGGGACGCGAAGTGGTTGTTGCCGTAACAGAAGGAAGATTGCATTTCGGTCCCTGGGAACAGATTTTTTACGGCGAATTTGACGGAAGGAGACGAAAAAGAGTACTTATAAAGATTATCGGAGAGTGAGAAAATCTTGACAAGTCGGGACGGTTGGCTTGATGGCTCGTTAGCAGAGAAGCTGTCAAGCTACCAAGCAAAAACGGGGGGGCTGTTCAGTCCCCCCGTTTTTAGGGCATTTCTATAAATTGTCGTGAGCGACATGAGTACGAGGCAGGCGGAGCACAGAAACCGGAGTGTACATAGAGTACATGAGGATTTCGAGCATTGGCCAACGAAGTAATCAGGGCGCGCAACAAATTAATAGAAGTGCCCTTTATCAGTGCTCGAAAAGCATCTCGGAGTACGTCGGCAGTTTCCATTTATCTCTGTCAACCATAAACTCGAGCCTGTCAGCCACCTCACGAACCTTGTTCATGGCCGGCAGAACAACATCAGCGCAATATTCAGACACTTCGAACCCTTCTTCAAGGGTGTCCATCTTTTCGATTACCGCGTCAAGTTCGGCTGTCAGATCGATAAGCCGGCCAAGATTTTCGGCAAGCTCTTTCAGATGTTCGCCCTGACTCTTGAGCGCCTTGCCGGCAACCCCAATCCTGTCGGCAGCCTCTATAAGACCGTTGAAGGAGTCGGCGATTTCGCCCTGATATTCCGAAACGTTTGGAATAACAAAAGTTTTCAGCATAAGCTGCAAGGTACGGGCTTCGATATCGATGCCTTTAAAGTAGCGCTCAAGGCGTGTGTTGAGCCTTGCGTCCATCTCCTCCTGTGACAGAACGCCGTATTTGACAAACATGCCTCGGGTGTCCTGGTCAAGAAGAGCCCTCATTGCCTGGGGTGTGTTCTTGAGGTTCGGCAAGCCGCGTTCTGCCGCCGCATTTTGCAGATCCTCGCTGTAGTTGTCGCCCTGGTAACGAATCGGCTTGGTTGCTTTGATTTCAGCTCGAAGCACCTCCTGGATAGCCGTATCCTTGTCGATGCCTGAGTCGATTTTCACCTGGATCGCATCGGCCAGTTCATCCATTGCTTCGGCCATCAGCGTATTGAGCACCATGTTCGGGACAGCAATCGGCTGTGAAGAACCAACGGCACGGAACTCGAACTTGTTGCCGGTAAATGCAAACGGAGAAGTGCGGTTACGGTCCGTGTAGTCTTTGTTCAGTATAGGCAGATGAGCAAGACCAAGATCAAGCACCTGCTTCTCGGTGGCAAAATCAACTTTGCCGCTTTCAATGGCATCGAGCACTTTTTCCAGCAGTTCACCAAGAAATACGGTTACAACAGCTGGCGGAGCCTCGTTGGCACCGAGACGGTGGTCATTGCCGATACTGGCAATCGAGGCTCTGAGTACAGCCGCACGCCTGTAGATACCTTTCAGCACTGCCACAAGGAAAACAAGGAACTGAATATTTGATTCCGGAGTATCACCCGGCTCGAGAAGGTTAACCCCTTCCGCCGTCCCGATAGACCAGTTGTTGTGTTTTCCGGAACCATTGATGCCATCAAAGGGTTTTTCATGCATCAGAAGTGCAAGACCTTTCTTCTCGGCAACTCTGCGCATGACCTCCATGACCAGCAGGTTATGGTCTGCAGCTATATTTGCCTGTTCGTAAATAGGTGCGATCTCGAACTGGTGAGGGGCCACTTCATTGTGACGGGTTTTTGCCGGAATACCAAGCTCGTAAAGCTCTTCTTCAACCTCCTGCATAAATTCAAGCACCCTGTTCGGTATAGAACCGAAATAATGATCTTCAAGCTGCTGTCCTTTCGGCGGGTTGGCACCGAGAAGTGTCCGGCCGCTCATCACCAAGTCAGGACGCATGGTGTAGAATTTGCGGTCAATCAGGAAATATTCCTGCTCGGAACCGGCAAAGGTATTAACCCGGCTCACATTCTCGACCCCAAGTATTCCCAGAAGTTTGACCGCTGACGCACTTACTGCGCCCATTGAACGCAGCAACGGGGTTTTTTCATCAAGCGCCTCACCGTGATAGGATATAAACACTGTCGGGATACACAAGGTCAGTCCTTTCCCCCCTTTCATGAGAAATGCCGGGCTGGTAGGGTCCCATGCAGTATAGCCTCTTGCCTCGAAAGTGGTTCTCATACCCCCGGAAGGGAAACTTGAAGCGTCAGGTTCACCCTGTATGAGCTGCGTGCCGGAAAACCGTTCGATAGGAACACCATCCTTATCGATCGTCAGAAACGCATCATGCTTCTCGGCAGTTGAACCGGTCATAGGCTGGAACCAGTGCGTATAATGGGTAGCACCATGCTCCATGGCCCATTCCTTCATGCCGTGCGCCACCACGCCGGCAATGTCTTCGGAAAGCTTATTGCCGGTTTTTATGGTTTTCTGCAATGCCCGATACACTTCTTTTGGAAGCTTCTTCCGTATTATTTTCTGATCGAAAGTTAAAGCACCGAAATACGATGATACCGCTTTTTTGCTATTGTTTTCCAACAGTTCCTCCTTGTTAGTTTTCATGATTACACTGGAAAAAACACCGAACGTTATTTTCTTGATCTCTTCTCCTCAAACACAGCCAGCACCTGCCTGTCCTGCAGATTCCTGCGGATTATCTCGGCACCGATCTTCGTGTCCCTTTTTATCTGTGACAACACAAAGCTGGTATTCGTCCCCAAAACTCCCGGCCAGCTCTGCACCCTGGAAAGAAGCTGTTCAAGAGATGCCGTATTGTGCGTCATAATCCGCAGGATGTGAGACCCTTCACCGGTGACGGCATAACACTCCATAATCTCGTCCTCGCGAAGCACGTGTTCCATAAATGACTTGTAGTGTTTGGACGAGTCGACCCTCACCCATACAAACGCCTGGATATCAAATCCCAGCAGCCTCTCGTTAACCTGGGTTGTAAATTTTTTGATAATTCCCTTTTTCTGGAGTTTGTCGAGACGTTCACTGACCGAAGGAATTGATAAACCGACAATTTCAGCCAGCTCGCTCAGCCGTATACGACCGTTGTCCCCAAGTGCTTCAACAATTTTCAGATCAATAAGATCAAGATGACCTGACATAAAACTTACAATTTTGTATTTGTTTACCACAACATTACAAAAATAATAAGATTACTACAAATATTTTCTAAAATTATCACCACTAACAGCCAATAAACCTAAAAAAATAAGGACCCCCCTCAGGAACTGCACTTTCCCATGAGAGCCGCACTGCTGCTGGAGATGCAATTCTTTCGGGATTTCCCGAAAAATGTGTAACTATACTCCATTGCTAACCACAACAAAATAAGAGCACCCGTATACATTGTCGTGAGCGATCGCCCCTACCCGTCCAACGAAGCAATCAGGGCGTACAGCAAATTGAGGTGCCCATAAGCATCAGTATCTTCACGAATAGTGAGAAACGGGCGCTATACATAATCCACAGCATGACTGAGCAGCAACCGGATAAAAGACAAAGCGAGGAAAACGCACCCGAGAAAATCGGCGACACATCCAACCCTGAGCCTATGCGAGGCCCCGTAACCGAGGACTTACAATTTATCATCAAAGGCTCTTTCTCTCTCCTGGCAAAGTTTATCCACGATCTCGACTGGCTGCTCACACAAATCAACCCCCGCAAAAAGAATTGAGGTGACCAGGCACCGGCTGAGGCAAACACTGTATCGGGAAACAAATTATCACTATATTCTGCCATAAGGGCACCTCTATTTATTGTCATGAGCGGTTCAAGTGCAAGGCGAACGGAGCGCAGAAACTCCTTTCTATCCGATCAACGATGCAATTGAAGCGCGGAATAAATAAAGAGAGGTGCCCATAATTTCTCCTGCTCCTGGTTTTTGGAGCGCATAACCCACAACAATACCTGACGGTGAAAGTAGCGATCTTCGGGGCCGGTGTGGCCGGCTTGAGTGCAGCCATTGAACTGGTTGACCGCGGATATGACGTTGAACTATACGAGAAGCGCAAAGTGCTTGGCGGCAAGGTTTCCGTCTGGAAAGACAACGACGGAGATTCCATTGAATCGGGGCTGCATATTATTTTTGGCGGCTATGAACAGTTGCAGACCTACCTTGATAGAGTAGGAGCAGGTGAAAACTATCTCTGGAAAGAGCACTCGCTCATCTATGCGGAACCTGACGGCAAACAATCATTTTTCAGAAAAGCCAACCTTCCGAGCCCCTGGGCAGAGGTTATCGGCGGCCTGCAAACCGATTTTCTTACCCTACGGGATAAAATCTCCCTCATTAAAGGCCTGTATCCCGCCCTTGCAGGCAATGAAGAATATTTCCGCAGTCAGGATCATATGACCTATTCGGAATGGCACCGCTTACACAGAGCCTCCGAGCACTCCCTTCAGAAACTTTGGAGAGCGATTGCACTGGCAATGAATTTTATCGAACCGAATGTTATCAGTGCACGGCCTATGCTTACGATATTCAAGTATTTCGGCACCGATTATGCCGCGACCAAATTCGCGTTTTTCCGCAAAAATCCCAGCGATTCGATGATCGAACCCATGCGCCAGTATATTCAGAGAAATGGCGGCAAAATCTTTATCGACGGGAAACTGACCCATTTCGAGCTTAACGAGGATAACACCATTAACCGGGCTGTTCTCAGCGATGGTTACGCTGTTAAAGCAGACGCATACATATCGGCACTTCCGGCACACAGTGTCAAAAAAATTCTGCCGAAAAAGTGGCTCCGCCGTCAGTACTTTTCCAATCTTTATCAGTTTACCGGCAGCCCGGTAGCAAACTGCCAGCTCTGGTTCGACAAAAAAATCACTGACACCGACAACCTTATGTTCTCGCAGGGAACAATTTTCGCGACATTTGCCGACGTCTCCATTACCTGTCCGGATGACTTTCAAGAAGGCATGGGCACTTCGACCGGAGGCAGTGTTATGAGCCTTGTACTCGCCCCTGCCCACCATCTTATGGATATGCCGAACGACGTCATTACCGAACTTGTCATTCAAGACATTCATGACAGGTTCCCTAAATCCCGGCACGCCAGGTTGCTGAAATCATCCATCGTCAAAATACCCCAGTCGGTATATAAAGCGGTTCCGGAAGTTGACAAGTACCGCCCTGACCAAGTGAGCCCGATTGACAATTTTTACCTTGCCGGCGACTACACCTACCAGCGTTATCTTGCGTCGATGGAAGGGGCTGCGCTCAGCGGCAGACAAGTTGCTGAAAAACTGCATGCCAGGGTCAAGAGTTAACCCGGATATACCGCCGACGCAGGGCCCGGCAGTTTTGAAGGATATTACTTACCTTCTCAATTTTGCAATGCCACTTGTCACTGTCACTGCCAATGGATACCCCTTTGCTCATTGTCTTTACCCGAAACCCGGTAAAAGGAAAAGTAAAAACGCGCCTTGCCGCCTCGACAAGCGATGATTTTGCAACGAGGATCTATAAAAAGCTCCGGGAGCACACACGAAAAGCGGCTCTTGAAAGCGGTGCCGACCTTGCGGTATATTATGCAGACTACCTCCCCGAAAACGATATTTTTTATGGTACGGAAGCACAAGTTTTCCTGCAGAAAGGCAGTGATCTTGGTATCCGGATGCTCAACGCTTTCAAACAGGGTTTTTCGGACAATTACCGGCACATTGTTCTTATCGGAACAGACTGCCCGGAACTTACAGGAAACATACTTAGAGAAGCTTTTGCGCTTCTGGAACAAAAAAGTGCGGTGCTCGGCCCGGCAAAAGATGGAGGATATTACCTTATAGGCATGTGCAATCTCCTTCCGGCACTTTTTATTGGCAAACAATGGAGCACCCCACATGTTTGCAAGGAAGCAATAGATGTATTAGAGCACCACGGGATTGATTATGCCCTGCTGCAGACACTTTCCGACCTTGATACCGTCGAAGATCTCAGAAACTCCAACCTGGCTTAATTGTGAAGATAAGCATCATCATCCCGACTTATAACGAAGCAGAAAATATAGCCGACACGCTTTTGACAGTCTGCAAGGCTACAGAAAGCAGAAAAGACACGGAAATCATTATCAGCGACTCCGGTAACGACAACACGCTGGAGATCGCCTCCGGATTTCCCGTTAAAACATGCCGTTCACCAACAGGCCGTGCTGTGCAAATGAACAGAGGTGCCGGGATCGCAACCGGTCAGGTGTTTTACTTTCTCCACGCCGACACCCTCCCCCCGGAAGGATTTATTGACGAAATCATCAATGCTGTCAGACAGGGGAACCTGGCTGGATGTTTTCAGTTAACTTTTGACGATCCCCACTGGCTCATGCAAACTTACGGCTGGTTTACACGCTTTCCCCTGACAGTGTGCAGAGGCGGTGATCAATCCCTTTTTATCACCGCGGCCCTTTTCAAACGGATCGGAGGGTTCAACGAGGAACTGCGCGTTATGGAAGACATTGAAATCATCGAACGCATCAACAAGCATGCCGCTTTCACCATACTGGACGGGGCAGTAACAAGTTCTGCAAGAAAATATGCTGTAAACGGAAGGATCCGCTTGCAGGTGATTTTCGGACTGATCCATCTGTTTTATGCTTTGGGATTTGACCAGGACATTATTGCGGAGTACTACGCACGCAACATTGACTAACCTAAACTGAGCGTTTCATGAGAGTTCAAACACCCGACCCCCGATTGTTCTTCTTTCGGGGTTCGGTAATCGGTAATCGATCTTTCTTTTCCCTAACTCCTTTTCTTCCTTTGCCCACTGCCAACTGATTCCCTTTCGATCCCGACCCCGATTCCCGATTAAGTTTTTTTCTTCTTTTGGTGAATTATTCAGGCTAAACTGAGTGTTTAACAAAAGCTCAATTTAGGACTAACTAACTTTTGAGCACCCCCTCCTATCCATGTAATACCCACTGTTAATTGCCAGCCAACTTCTTGAATTACGCAGTTTATTTGAACAATATTCTCTTGGAACACTTGGTGATTGATTATTTGTTTATATTGTCAACAAAACATATCTCGTCAGTAGAAAGCCTGAAGCACAGCCAAGGCAACTTGCATACAAACTAACAATACTATGTCAGAAGAACTCAATAAGCCCTCAGAAACACCGGAAGTTCCAGCATCCCGGCAGGGCAGCAACGCCGATTTCCCTACCCTGTTTGCAAGCATAGGTACCCTCATCGATTCATCCATCGAGTCAATTACGGGCATAATCAATTCCGTAAATTCAACTACGAAGCAGGTCGCTGAAAACATCACCATGACAGCCAACTCCGATACGGTACAGGGAATGGCGAAAAATATCGGCTCCCTTTCAGAAAATGTTATTCAGGGAGTCAGTGCTACATTGAATTCGGAAGAGCTTAAGAAAACGTTCAACGAGCTTGGAAATCTTGCTTCAACAGCCATCGACAGCGCCGGGTCTGTAGCCAGATCCGAAGAGGCGCAAAACCTTTTCAACACGATCAGCACCGGGTTGAACCAATTGCTGCAGACAATTGCCGGCTCTATCCAATCGAGCGCCGACAGCATGCATCATAAAAAAGCCGTAGAAATTCCGTTTTCCCATAAAACACCCGGTGAACCCGTCGGAACAAACACGGAACCCGAAAAGCAGCAATTCGCCGAACAGCAGCCGCTTGGGCAGCAAAAAGGCCCCGATCCTGCGATAATGAACGCCCAAAAAACAGAATCCGCAAAAAACGAAGCACAGAAAAAAGTTTCTGGGAGCAAAGCACACAAAACGTTTGAAGGCGGTTCGAGTGAAACAAAAAAACAGAGGAAAAACCAGGAAACTGATCTCTCAAAAAAAGGAGTAATCCCTCGCCAAAAGAAACGAAACAATTGAGGTGCCCTTGACAACAGGGTGGGATAACATTTTTTTCCACGTATGAGAGTTGTTTGCTCCCTCATACCTCCATAAGACAGAATAGATTTGTGTTAGGCTCATACAACCAGAATAAAGCTCCTACCAATGCGGGGCACGGAAAACAGTACAGGATCTTAATTGCAGATGACGATCCATCCACCAGGATATTGTTGACCCATTTTCTCAAAAAGATGGGTTATCTGATCGTCGAGGCTGTTGATGGAGAAGAATGCACCTCAGTCCTTGAAAAAGAAAAAATAGACATTCTTCTTCTTGACATCAGTATGCCGAAAAAAGACGGCTTCGATGTCATGTCGTATCTCAAGCAAAAAGACCTTACAATACCCGTTGTCATGATAACCGCTTCCCATGATATTCCCCAAACTGTAAAATGCATAAAAATGGGAGCGTACGAATATCTTACCAAACCTCTGGACGTCGATCGGCTGCAGACAATCCTGAGAAACGCGATTACCGAATCTGAACTGCACGACAAGGTTTCACAGCTTAAAAAAGAACTGAAAAGCAAAGAAATTTTCAGAAAGATCATCGGAGGGAGCTCTCCGATTAAACATGTGACAGAACAAGCGCTTTCAGTCATGGAAACCGACCTTAATGTCCTGATAATCGGAGAAAGCGGTACAGGAAAAGAACTCTTCGCACAGGCAATCCATGAAGGCAGCAAAAGAAAGAAAGGACCGTTCATTTCGGTTAACTGCGCGGCAATTTCCCACGAACTTGCCGAAAGCCTGCTTTTCGGTCATATCAAAGGTTCATTTACCGGTGCGAACAATGACCATGAAGGCTTTTTTGAACAGGCCGACAAGGGAACTCTTTTCCTTGATGAGATCGGAGACATGAATGCCGACATTCAGGCAAAAGTGCTCAGGGCAATCCAGGAAAAGAAAATCCGAAGAGTCGGAGAAAAAAACGAACGAAGCGTTGATTTCAGGGTTATATCCGCGACCCACTGGAATTTTTCAGAAGCGTTTAGCAATAACTCTTTCAGAGAGGATCTCTACTACAGACTTGAAGAGTATCCGCTCTACCTTCCGCCGTTACGCGAACGCAAAGAAGACACCCCGTTGCTTGCCAAACATTTTCTCGAAGAATTCTGCAGTGCCAACAATCTCAATCAGTTGAGCTTCACCCCAGAGGCTATCGAGGAAATGATGGAGTACCAATGGCCGGGGAATGTCCGCGAACTCAAGAACGCCATCCAGCGAACAGCGATCCGCTGCAAAAACTGCGGGGAAATAACCTCGATATTGCCCCAGAAGACCGGGCATTTCAACAGAATCGATAAAACGCCGACCTGCAAGGACACACCGGAAAAAGTTGAAACTGTTGACCCGCAGGGAAAAATCCTGAGCCTCGAAGAAATTGAACGCCATGCAATTGAAGAGGCCTACAAAGCATGTGAAGGCAACCCGACAAAAACCGCTCAGGTACTCGGAATAGGAAGAGCAACTCTTTACAGAAAGCTCAAGAAATTCGGACTCAATTAAAAAGAGACGAGTAACAGTGACAAGTCAAAACCCAAAAGGAAAAAGTCAAAAAATGTGTCCCTTTGCCTGTTGCCAACTGGACACTGCCTACTGATTCCCCCTTGTTACTCGTCACTTGTCACTGGCACAGACTTGTCTGTGCCAATTCCTGTATGTCCGAACCCTCCATCGCCTCTTCTTGTCTGTGAAAGGGAATCCACCTCTTCAAGCCGAACATGTTCGTAACGCGCAATGACCATTTGGGCTATCCGGTCGCCGTGCTGCACAACAAACGGTTCTTTTCCGTAGTTAACGAGAATGACCTTGACTTCTCCCCGGTAATCCGCGTCGATGGTAGCAGGAGCATTAGGCAGCGATATCATATGTTTAAGCGCAAGACCGCTACGGGGACGAAGCTGTGCTTCGCATCCCTGGGGCAGCTCTATGCCAAGTCCGGTAGGAACAAGCTCCGTCGCAAAGGGATCGATGGTCACTGGGGCGTCAAGACAAGCGGCAAGATCCATGCCAGCCGCATGCACCGTAGCATAACGGGGAAGAACAGCCTTTTGGTTTAGACGAACTATTTTTACTTTAAGCATTTGACTGCCCTGCTTGTTGAAAAAACACCGACACGGGAAAGAAATATATGGAAAACCAGGAAACCGATAAAGTTTACGCACTTGCTTTCGGCGCACACCCCGATGATGTTGAGCTTTCATGCGGAGCAACGCTGCTTACCATCATCGATGACGGGCAAACGGTCGCTGTATGTGATCTCACACAGGGTGAAATGGGAACACTCGGTACGGCGGAAACAAGAAAAGCGGAATCGGCTCTTGCCGCGAAAGTCATGGGATACCGAAAACGAATCACTCTCGATCTCGGCGATTCCGGGCTCTACTACACCGAACATGCCCTGAAAGAGGTTATCAGGGTTATTCGCCATTTTCAACCCGAAGTGGTATTTATCAATCCCCCGGATGAACGGCATCCCGACCACATCAAAGCTTCGCGCCTTATTCATGATGCAGCGTTTTATGCCGGACTGAAAAAAATCAGTACGACACATAACGGCGGGCAGCAACAACCTCACAGACCCCTTCACCTGCTGTATTACATGCAGTTCAAACATTTCGACCCGTCCATTATTGTCGATGTTACGGCAACCTTTGAGAGGTCGAGGAAAGGGATTCTTGCTTTCAGTTCACAATTCTACCAGAAAGGAGTAGAGGATGAACCCGAAACCATGATCAAGCGCAGGGAGTTTCTGACCGGACTGGAAGCCCGTGCCCGATACCTGGGAGAACAGATAGGCACCCGCTACGGCGAAGGCTTCACGCTCCCCGGCCCTCTTGGTATCACCTCGTTCAGCACTGTTTTTCCCGAAAACTGACAGAAACCCGATCAACGTTCTGTTGAGACAACAACATCCCTTCAGCCATTTAGCCAGCCATCGAACAATCCTCAATCATAGTCGATTTTCACTTTATCACTTCCCCGAAGATATTTATCCACATAGAGAGCAGCGCGGCAGCCTTCGGAAGCAACGATAACCGCCTGCTTTATTTCCTTGCATAAAATATCACCTGCGGCAAAAACACCCGGCACGGACGTTGAAAAGTCCTGACCGACTCTCAGGCAGCCTGCGCTAACAATCTCAAGCTGCCCGCCTGCATAGTCGATGACAGGTGAAGATCCGGCCAGATAGAGAAATACACCGTCAACGTGAAGCGGAGCATCCTCCCCGTGAATGGTCAGGGATTCCACTGCTGTCTCACCGTTGATGGCTGCAATACGTTTGTTGTAAAGCACTTCAATATTCGGGTGGTGTACGAGGCTTTCGACATCCTCAGCGGGCGCTGTAAAGGCAGGTGCCGGACAGAGCAAGTATACCTGCGCTGCAAAACGGGAGAGCACTTTCGCCTCTTCTACCGCCTCTCCCGTCCGGCCTGCAACGGCAACAACCTGACTCCTGTAAAATGCCGCATCGCAGGTTGCGCAGTAGCTCACCCCGGAGCCAAGAAGTTTCTCTTCGCCCTCGATCATCTTGTTCTTACCCATGGCCCCCGTGGCCAGAATAAGAGCCTTTGCCCCGAATACTTTGCCGCTTGCGGTAAAAACCGCCTTTTCACGGTTCTTGAGATCAAGTCCGACAGCCTTCTCTCTGAAAAACCGGGCACCGAAAGATTCCGCCTGATTTCTCATCGAATCCAACAGTTCAATTCCTGAAATGTCGGAGCGCACTCCAGGATAATTTGCAATAGTGTGCGCCAGACCCAGAGCCCCGGCATGAGGGTCCTTGTCGAGCACGGCGGTCTGCATGCCTGCTCTGGCAGCATATATGGCGGCGGATGCCCCGGCAGGACCTCCCCCGATAATCACAACGTCATAGTGTGCGGTGTTCATTTTAGTGTTGAGCGTTTCAAATTGTCCGGAATTCTCTAAATTCCTCAAAAGTATCACCCCCTGAAAATAACAGGCTATGCGCAAAATACTATTTTCGTTATCAATTCTCTTTTTGTTTACTGCACTTTCGGGCTGCGGTAAAAACCTGCAGGAAAATCGTTCAGACCATCTCACCGCGGGTATCGACGGTGACTTCGACCATCTGAACCCGTTGCTTATACAGCTCTCCCTCTCCAGGGAAGTCTGCACATTGATTTTCCCCTCGCTGGTCAAGCCAACCTATGATCCGGAGAAAGGAACTATCGAATTTTTAACGAATACAGCTGAAAGCTGGGAGTTCAGCGAAGACGGTAAAAAAGCGGTTTTTTACCTTCGCAAGAACGCGGTTTGGGAGGACGGAAATCCGCTTACATCACACGATTTCAAATTTTCCTATCGACTCTATGCGAACCCGAAAATCGCCAGCACACGCCAGCACTATCTTAACGACCTGCTGCTTCTCGACGACGGCAGTGTGGATTTTGAAAACGGTGTTGAAACACCCGATGATTTTACGCTTGTCCTGAAATTCAACAAGCCGGTGGCTCCTGCGATCATTCTTGATCATTTTAACGACCTTATGCCGGTTGCAAAACACATTTTCAAGTCAATACCGCCCGAGGAGATCCGCATGAGATCCGCGGAAACCCCTATTATCGGGGCAGGCCCGTTCAAGGTAAAAGAGTGGGTTCGCCAGCAGAAACTTGTGCTTGAATCGAATGAAAAGTCGGTACTGCCTCATCCTGCAGCCATATCGACAATGAGCTTCATTATCGTCCCGGAATACACCACCCGCCTTGCAATGCTGAAATCAGGGCAGCTTGACGCAATGATATCAGCGGGAGGCCTTACTCCCAAAGACATCCCGGAGCTGGAGCAGACAAATCCCGATATTGCGGTAAAACCGGTAAAAAACCGCTACTTTGACAGCATTGTATGGCTCAATATCGATGGTGAGCAGTACCGGCGGAACAGAACAATCAAGCCAAATGTCTTTTTCGGAGACAAAAAGGTCCGGCAAGCCATGACCTATGCCATAGACCGACAAGCCATCATCGATGGTTTCATGGGACCTGATCACGCAACCATCGTCAACACCTCCCTTTCTCCCGCTTACGAGGCCATCGCAAATAAATCGCTTGACCCCTACGCTTACAATCCTCAAAAGGCACTGTCACTGCTCAGGGAAGCCGGCTGGGAACCGGGGCTCGATGGTATCATGCAGAAAAACGGCATTAGGTTTTCCTTTACCCTGGCCGCACAGGCAGGCGTCCCGCGCAGGAACTATGCGGCAACAATTATCCAGCAGAACCTCCGGGAAATCGGCATAGAATGCAAACTGAAAATCGATGAGAAACTTGTCTTCAATAAACACCAGAACGAGTTCCGCTATGACGCCGCACTGTCCGGTCTTGCCGCTGAAACGTTGCCGTTTCAGCTTATCATCTGGGGGTCGGACTTCGAGAACCGTCCCTTTAACTCTTCTGCCTTCCAGCACGAAGCACTTGACAAGGTTATAAGCCGTCTGAGCACACCTCTTCCGGAAAGTGAGAGCATTGCGCTGTGGAAAGAGTACCAGAAAATCCTGCATGATGAGCAGCCGAGAACGTTCCTTTACTACTTCGACGAACTCGAAGGGTTCAGCAAACGGGTAAAAAATGTAGAGGTCAACCTCCTCTCGACACTTTATAACGCTTACGAATGGAAGCTGCATTAACTCCCTTACACGCATTGGGGTGTACAAGCATTTTTACTATATTCCTGAACTTTTTTCCAGCAACGCACAGTTGCTGTTAACCGGTTAAGATGCTTACGTATGCCTCGTTACACACCTGCACAGCTTGAAAGAAGAAACGCCTCAGTCTGGACAAAGGTACAGGCTATCCTTGCGCCTATACAGTTTGTCATCTTCATTGCTGGTCTTGCAGTAACCCTCATGTACCAAGCAGGAGCAGGCATTGACAGTTTTACATGGGTAACCATATTTGTCATATTGAAAACGTTTGTCTTTCTGCTGATATTTGTTACTGGAGCATTTTTTGAAAACGATGTTTTCGGCAAGTACGTTTTCGCACCGGAGTTTTTCTGGGAAGACGTCGGCAGCTCTATAGCGATTGTCGTTCATTTCTCCTACTTTGTCTTGTTTTATATGGGAGCGGATGAAAATATACTTATCTGGACTGCCCTGCTGGCCTACCTGAGCTATTTGATCAATGCCGCCCAGTTCGTACTCCGCCTGATCATCGAAAAACGGCATGCGAGAAAAAGCCGGAGCAGAACAGTCAGTACAACCTGAAAGCACGCTACCCTGCCATGAAATCCAAAGCTATTGTTTTTACCGGCGTTCGTCAGATAGAAGTAAAAGATGTTTCCCTCAAACCGGTTTCATCTACCGACGTGTTAATTGAAACGCACTGGTCCTCAATCAGCACCGGTACGGAAAAGATGGCTTTCGAAGGCCTGATCCCTTCGCCGCCATTTATCTTCCCGTTTATTCCCGGCTACGAAACAGTAGGCAAGATCATAAAAGTCGGCGCCCACGTCAACGAAACCCTTGTCGGCAAGTTTGCCTACATCGCGGGTTCTTTCGGATATGAAGATGTCAATGCGGCATTTGGCGGAGCTTCACAGCTCGTGGTCTGCCCGGTCGAAAGCATTACGGTACTCGACGGTATCGATGAACCACAATGCGGTATTGCTCTTCCGCTGGGCGCAACTGCGCTCCACTTTATGGACCTCGGCGAGGTGACCGGTAAAAAAGTGCTTGTCCTCGGCCAGGGAGCCGTGGGTATTCTTGCCGTTCAACTGGCCAGGCATATGGGAGCCAAACTTGTCGCCGCAACCGAACTTCACCAGAATCGCCTCGATTACTCTTCAGCTGATCCGAAAGTAAACCCTTCCACCCAGGATGTCTCGGCAGCACTTGCGGGAAATGAATTTGACATCATGATAGACAGTACCGGCGTTATGAGTGCGATTGAAACCGGTCTCCGCTTCCTGAAGTTCCATGGAAAGGTAATTTTCGGCGGCTATTATCAGCGTATGAATATCGATTACTCCCAGGCATTTGAAAAAGAGCTTTCTTTCGTTGCTGCACGACAGTGGGCAAAAGGTGACCTGCTCCGCGTTAAAGAACTTATCAGAGACAACAAATTGGAGGCGAAGAAAATATTCACCCACAGATGCTCCGTCGATACCGATCTCGCCGAAGCATACCACCGGGCCTTCAACGATCCTGATTGCCTTAAGATGGTTCTTAACTGGAAAGAGAAGGCTTAGTGGAAACTTTACAGAGCCTGAATCGTAACAGGGAACAACGTTAACAGAGCACGTATGACACCCCGCACTATTGCCATATACGGAAAAGGAGGCATCGGGAAAAGTTTTACGACAACCAATCTCAGCGCGACGTTCGCTTTGATGGACAAGAGAGTGCTGCAGCTTGGCTGTGACCCAAAGCATGACTCAACAACCTCCCTCTTCGGAGGTGTCTCTCTGCCTACTGTTACCGAAGTTTTTGCCGAAAAAAATGCATGCAACCAAAAAGTACAGGTCAGCGATATCGTTTTCAGAAGGGATATTCCCGGTTTTCCACAACCTATTTACGGCATAGAGCTCGGAGGTCCGCAGGTTGGAAGAGGATGTGGCGGCAGAGGCATCATCTCCGGTTTTGATGTACTGGAAACGTTGGGGCTGTTTTCGTGGGATCTCGATATCATCCTGATGGACTTCCTTGGCGACGTTGTCTGCGGCGGGTTCGCCACACCCTTGGCACGCTCACTGAGTGAAGAGGTCATCCTGCTTACAACCAACGATCGCCAGTCGATTTTCACGGCAAACAATATCTGCCGGGCAAACAACTATTTTAAAACCGTCGGCGGGCAATCAAAACTTCTCGGGCTGATCATCAATCGTGACGACGGCAGCGGCATCGCCGAGAAATACGCTGCAGCTGCAGGCATCAACGTCCTGATGAAGCTGCCTTACAACGCTGCGGCAAGGAACAGGGACGACAGCTTCAACTTTGCCGTCCAGCTGCCGGAAGTAGGAGAAAAGTTCCGTACTTTAGCCGCCGACATTCTTGACAGAAATATCACGCCTTGCGAAGCCGCCGGCCTGGACTTTCATACCTTCGTCCGTCTGTTCGGGGAAGTGAACGAGGCACACCCCACACCGGCTTCCGATGACGAGCTGGTCAAGCAAACGGCACAGCCAGCCGACAGTTCCTCTTCCGGTAATACAACAAACGGTGTCATGTCGCCTGACAGCAGCAAGCTGCTTGCCTGCATAGACAAATTGCCTGATCCCGAGCAAGAAATCTACCGCATGATCGAAGTAAACAAAAAAAGCGCTTCCGAAGCCGCGGCACTAAAAGGAATCAGCGAAACAGAGGCACGGAAAATCCTTGCCAGTGCAAGAATACGGCTCAGAAAACTGTTTTTCTCTACCTGAACAGAGACAAGAAACAAGTAACAGTGACGAGTGACAAGTTAGTTTAAAGCACTTGTCACTGCTCTTTCGACCCCGAAACCCGATACCGACCCCGATCTCCGAAAGAAAGAAAACCGGGGTTCGCCGTCGGCCCCGTGTAATAAGAAAGGATGTTACACAGGGGTAAAATATCCGGTTTGATTTCACGGGGGGAATCGGGAATCGACCCTTCTTAAAATTGCCTACTGCGAACTGCCTGCTGCCAACTGATTTCCCCTTGCCTACTGCCAATTGTCAACTGCCAATTGATTTTGCTTTCTTGGCTGCCTTAGCCCGCCGGTTAGAATCCAGAATTCTTTTTCTTATCCTGATACTTTCCGGGGTCACTTCAACAAGCTCGTCATCATTGATAAACTCCAGAGCCTGTTCAAGCGTCAGCTTTTTCGGAGGTGTAAGACGAACCGCCTCATCCGCTCCGGCCGCCCTCATGTTGGTAAGCTTCTTGGTTTTACAAACGTTCAAGGTGATATCGAACTCTCTTGTCGATTCGCCGACAACCATACCTTCGTACACTTTGATATTCGGTCCGATAAAGAAAATGCCCCGGTCTTCGAGTCCCGCTATAGCGTAGGCAACCGACAGCCCGTTTTCGCCGCTCACCAGCGCACCGGTTTCCCTTGCCGGCAATCTTCCCCTGAAAGGCTGATAGTCATGAAATACATGAGACATGATACCTTCACCTTTCGTATCGGCGGTAAACTCCCGGCTGTACCCTATCAGGCCGCGGGTAGGAATCTCAAATTCGAGCCTGACCATACCCCCTCTCAGGGTCTCCATATGTATCATCTCTGCTTTCCGACGCCCCATCTTTTCAATAACAACACCGTTATATTCATCAGGAACATCGATCGTGACATGTTCTACCGGCTCGAGTATCGTTCCATCCTTGGCAGCACGGTTAATCACCTGAGGCCGGGAAATAGCCAGTTCGAATCCCTCACGGCGCATGCTCTCGATCAGCACGGAAAGATGCAACTCTCCCCGTCCTGAAACCCGGAACGTATCGGCACTTTCGGTCTCCTCAACCCGAAGGGCAACATTGGTCATTGCCTCTTTCATAAGCCTTTCCCGTATTCTGCGGCTTGTCACCTCCTTACCTTCCTGACCGGCGAACGGAGAATCGTTCACTGAAAACAGTATCGAGAGGGTTGGTTTGCTGATCTCGAACGATCCAATCGCTTCAGGCTTGCCGGCTGAAGCAAGAGTCTGTCCGACATTGACTCCGGCAATACCGGAAACAGCAACAATGTCGCCCGAGCCGGCCTCCCGAACCTCGATACGTTGTGTCATGTCAAAAGTAAAGAGCCTGGCAACACTTCCTTTCCCAAATGTGCCCTCTTCAGTAACAACGGCAAGGGCATCCCCCTGGCGAACCTTTCCCCTGTGAATCCTTCCGACAGCTATCTTGCCCAGATAATCGCTGTAATCAAGCGTTGTCACCAGCATCTGGAAGCCGTCATCATCGCTGTTTTCCGGGGAAGGTATTTCCCTGATGATCATATCGAGAAGCAGGCTCATATCACAATCCTCATCCTCCATGGCGAACTTTGCGATACCGAGCTTTGCCGAAGTAAACAGGTAGGGAAATTCCAGTTGATCTTCATCCGCACCAAGCGCGATAAAAAGGTCGAGCACCTGGTCATGTACCTTGACCGGATCGGCCTGCGGACGATCGATCTTGTTGATAACAACAATAGGTTTGAGCTTGAGTTCAAGTGCCTTGCGGAGCACGAATTTAGTCTGGGGCATTGGCCCCTCAAACGCATCGACAAGCAGCAGCACCCCATCGACCATTTTCAGTATACGCTCAACCTCCCCGCCAAAATCGGCATGACCCGGAGTGTCAACTATATTGATTTTGCAGTCCTTATAAACTGTTGCCGCATTCTTGGAAAAAATGGTGATGCCGCGCTCCCTTTCCTGCGGATCGGAATCGAGCACGCGGGCATCAACCTGCTGGTTCTCCCTGAAAACGCCGGTATGACGAAAAATTGCATCGACAAGCGTTGTCTTGCCGTGGTCAACGTGTGCGATGATAGCGATATTGCGAATATTCTGTTTCGTACTCATCTTTTTCGAGGCAAATAATTATATTTTTCTTGATCCTGCGTTGAGCGATTGTTCGGGCATCCGGTAACAGTAACAAGTGGGCAGCTCTAGGTTTGACCCGGGCGAATATACACTTTTTTCCATGACTCTGCCTCTGATCTTTCAAAAACCCTGCATCCATTACTTTACGGGAAAACCTTTTTATTTTGCTCCAAGTTTTTAGAAGAGCCTTCAGGGCTCCTTTAATATATTGCCGTGAACGGGAAACCATCCCCTACCCGCTCAACGAAGCAATCAGGGTATGCAACACATTGATAATGCCCCTTAATATCCCGCATAATATTTATGGATAACATCATATTGAACAATACACTGCTCACTGTACTGACCCTGGCTGTATCATTGCTCTATATCGTATCGATGGGCCTGTACGGGGCTGATTTTTTCAAGGGAAATGCCTTTGCCAAAACGTACAAACAGCCGGCACTGATCGTAACCATTGTCACCCATATCGCTTATATCGGTTTCCTTACGGCACCTGCAGGATACAGGCCCAGTTATTCCAGCTCGATGCTTATGAGCATGGTTGCCCTGACGCTTGCCGTGATTTATATGTTTATCGAGTTTTCAACCAAAACCGACAAAACCGGCTTTTTTATCCTTTCATTTTCAGCAGGTGCCGAAATTCTCGCGTCAATTCTGCTCCTTACCTCTTCAGGAAACGGCCCTGCATTCAGCGGCATAGGAATCGGCATCCACCTTTTTGCCGCGATATTCAGCTTCAGCGCCATTACCATAGCAGGCCTTTACAGTTTTCTTTACCTCTTGCTGTTCCGCCAGATCAAAAACAACGAGTTCGGTTTTCTCTTTGAGAACCTGCCGAACCTCGAGGTTCTCGAGCAACTTATCAAGCACGCTGTTGCATTTGGCTTCCTGTTCCTCACCATAACCCTCCTGGCAGGTGTTATCGGCTTGATTCAGACCTCTGAAGTCATAAACTTTTTTGAAACGAGACTCCTCGCACTGATTGTCATCTGGCTGTTTTACGGTGCCAGCCTTTCCATCAAAAAACTTTTCGGCTGGGACACGATTCATATGGCGTATCTGCTCATAATCTTCTTTGTTTTTGTCACCATACTCATTATACTGATGGGCATTTTTTCACCAACTTTTCACAGTATCAGTTTTTAGGGCACCCCTATAGCCTGAATAATTCATGAGAGTTCAAACACTCGACCCCCGGTTGTTCTTCTTTCGGGGTTCGCCGTCGCTATCGGTATCGGAAAGCGCTGTCGCGCAGTGACGAGAGACGACGCCTGACAAAGTCAGGCTTAGTGACGAGTTAAGAGTAATGGCACGGCAGCCTTTGAGGTATTTTTCTGGTCATGCTTGTCACTAAGCTCGGC
>JANQGE010000104.1 GCA_028277485.1 Chlorobium sp. | reverse complement strand
AGGGCACCTCTATTTATTTGTTGCGCACCATGATTACTTCGTTGGTCGGTGCTCGAAATCCTCATGTACTCTGTGTACACTCCGGTTTCTGCGCTCCGTCCGCCTTGTACTCAAGGCGCTCACGACAATAAATAGAGGTGCCCTCAAAAGTAAAGGATTTTCAAAGTAACATTACGCCCCTGCAATCATCGCCCCAACATCGCTCTCAACTGTTTCGATGGGTTTGATATCGAATTTTTCAACAAGCACCGAAGCAACGTTCGGGGTCAGGAATTCCGGAAGCGTCGGGCCGAGACGGATACCTTTGACACCAAGTGAGAGCAGAGCAAGCAGGACAGCTACGGCTTTCTGCTCATACCATGCAATATCATAGGATATCGGCAGGTCGTTGATGTCGTCAAGGCCGAAGACCTCCTTGAGCTTGAGCGCAATGACTGCAAGAGAGTAGGAATCGTTACACTGCCCGGCATCGAGCACCCTTGGTATACCGCCAATATCCCCAAGCTGCAGCTTGTTGTAGCGGTACTTGGCACAGCCTGCGGTCAGGATAACGGTATCCTCAGACAACGCACCAGCCACGTCGGTGTAGTACTGCCTTGAGTTCTGGCGGCCGTCACAGCCTGCCATGACGACAAAGCGTTTGATGGCTCCGGACTTTACGGCGCCAACCACTTTGTCGGCAAGCGCTATAACCTGATTGTGCGCAAAACCGCCGACAATCTCGCCGTTTTCGATTTCTGCCGGCGGCTGGCAGGTCTTGGCCAGCTCAATGATTTCGGAGAAATCCTTCGGCTCAGCGTCTTTTCCTGCAGGAATATGCCTTACCCCCTCATAACCCGCATTGCCGGTGGTGAACATGCGGTTTCTGTATGACTCCCTAACCGGGACGATACAGTTGGTGGTCATGAGGATCGGGCCGTTAAACGACTCGAATTCCCTGTCCTGCGACCACCAGGAATCGCCGTAGTTTCCGACAAAGTGACGATATTTCTTGAAGGCCGGATAGTAGTGAGCAGGCAGCATCTCGCAGTGCGTATAGACATCGACACCGGTTCCGTCGGTTTGCCTGAGCAACTCTTCCATGTCGCGCAGATCATGACCCGAGATCAGGATACCGGGATTGTCCTGCACTCCGGTCTTCACGGTAGTGATCTCAGGGTTGCCGTAAGTATCCGTGTTTGCCTTGTCAAGCAACGCCATGGCCTTGACCGCTGTTTCCCCGGTTTCCATAACCAGAGCAATCAGCTGGAAGGCATCAACCTCCTTTGTCAATGCCGCCAGAGCCTTGACATAGAAATCGTAGATCGATTCATCGACATACCCGAGCACTCCGGCATGATCGGTATAGGCGGCAAGGCCTTTGACCCCGTAAAGCACAAGGCTCTTGAGTGAACGAAGATCCTCGTTCTCACTGAGGGCCTCTATACCTGCCGTTTCGGCCTTTTGTACGAAGTCTGCCACGCTCCCGCCGCTCCATGTCACACTGTCATGCTCCGGAACTTTCGTGAGTGAACCTTTCAACGCATCACGCAGGGCAAGGGCGCCGAGAATCTTATCGACGATCGCGACATCGTCGAAGTTGGTGTTGGTCACGGTGACAAAAAGCGCCTCGCTGATAAAGCGGCCATGGTCCGGACGAAGTTTTCCGCCTGCCGCCTCAGCACACAACGCGATGCCTTCCAGCACATACACCAAAGTATCCTGGAGTTTTGCCGTGACTTCATTTTTCCCGCATACGCCGCGGGCTATGCACCCCGTATCTTTAACACTTTCCTGGCATTGATCACAGTACATGCCCATATGTCATCCTCCTTTCCTGTTCGTTGTTATTGATAAAGCACGCCGATAGTCCAGATCAGCTCCCGTATCATCACCTTGCTTCCTCCTGAGCAATGACCTGTTAAACAGCGCTGTTCTTAAAATCCCCCCTCACAGCCACTCTTCATCCAGAATCTCTCCTCCGACACCGACAACAACCTTTTTCACAGGCACTTTCCTGGAAGCACTTGCTTGTGCTTGCTGTACGAGCGCGACAAGTCCTCCGCAACAGGGAACTTCCATGATCATGACGGTGATGGTGTTTACTTTTGCCAGATCGATCATCGCACTCAGCTTTTCCACATACCTGTCCATCCCGCTATCAAGTTTCGGACATGCAATGGCAATGCTTTTACCCTTCATGAAAGCCGAATGAAAACCACCGACGGCAAACGCGGTACAGTCTGCCGCCAGCAGAAGGTCGGCCCCTTGGTAATATGGTGCCAGAGGGGTCACCAGGTGGAGCTGTATCGGCCACTGCGCAAGTTCAGACGGCTGTTCCCCGGGTGACGCAACCTGCTTTCCGGCATTGCCGTTTTTCCGGAAATCCACCATGGCGCTGCCGGGACAGCCTCCGCTGTGAACACCCTGAGACTCTACGACATTTGTAGAGGCTTCCTGTTCAAGCGGGTTGGTTATGCCTTTTTCCCTGAGATACGCGAATGCTTCACGCAAATACCCTTCTTCACCATGTTCTTTTAAATGTTCCAGATGTGCCGCAATAACATTCGGGCCACCTTTAACGATGCTCTCTTCCATAACCATGCGTTCATTGTACGGCTCGGCTTCCCGTTCTTCAACGCTCATGGCTCCCTGGGGACAAGTGCCGACGCAGGCACCCAGCCCGTCGCAGAAAAGATCGCTGACCAGCCTCGCCTTGCCATCAATGACCTGCAGTGCGCCTTCCGGGCAGCCGGGAATACAATCCCCGCAGCCATTGCACTTTGCTTCATCTATAGTTACTATCTGTCGTTTCATCACTTTTTCGATTAATTGAGGGCACCTCTATTTATTTTATTCCGCGTTTCAATTGCTTCGTTGAGCGGATAGGAAAGGGTTTCTCCGCTCCGTTCGCCTTGCACTTGAAACGCTCATGACAATAAATAAAGGTGCCCTTCATGGGTTCATCTTTGTTTCCTTCGGAGCTCACCGCCGCTATCGGCATTCTGAAGCACTTTCAGATCATCGAGCAGTTTACCGATAGTGAGCTGTTCAAACTCATGATTGACGACCTGCTCGATCCTCATAATCTCATGACGCAGTACGCAATTTGCGCGGTTGGAACAGATCTGTTTGCGAAACATGCACTCGGACAGCTCAACCTTGCCCTGAAAAATCTCGATAACTTCCCGGATCTTTATTGTACCGGGATACCGCTCAAGCCTGACACCCCCTTGTACTCCTTCCTTCGAACTGGTCAGGCCATGCTTGTTAAGAGCCTGCAGGATTCTTCTGAGAAACTGGTAGGGAATCCCCTGCTCCTGGGAAATCTGCCTCGCGGAAACATATTCCCCTTCATGGGTACCAAGCACAAGAAGCGCTCTTATTGCATAATCGGTATTTTTTGTCAGTACTTTCATAAATCATATATACTGATATCAATTTAGTATCAGTTAAGATAAAAACAAAATGTTTTTTCAAAAAATTCCAAGGGGATCTTCTCCTCCGGCCCGACAGCCATTAGACAACCCTCATGCTCATGTTTCAGAAATAGGCTGAACAACGATATATTGAGCGTAAAGGGTGTCCCTGGACCCATCACATACTACCATCCGTCTACATGCTACAGCTTAAAACAGCAGGATATAACGCATTGGGAAACCTGCGCAGGCGCTTGCCGTTCCCGCCGGAATGGAACACGCCGGAAGAACTGGAACAGACTGTCGACAATTATCTCGAAGTCTTCCTTAATGAACGGTTCGAGGTTTCAAAAGGGTTAGGCCCGGGGTTTTTTGCCCTTGAGCTTTTTGACCGTTCCCTCCGCACCGGCCAGGAGGAAAAGATGGACAGCCCCGACATACCGGCATCCAAAAAACTTGAAATGATCCGGGCGCTTGACAGCATGAACAACATGATGATGCTGTACCCTCATTACATCTCGGTTATAGAGCCGTCCATACGGGAGGTCGCTGACAGGGAAAAGAGGCCTGCAAGGATACTCGAGCTTGCCAGCGGAGCAGGCGGGCTGGCTTTTGCAATTGCGGAACGGGCCAAGCAACAAACGCTGCCCGTAGAAATCCGGGGCTCGGACATTGTTCCTGAATACGTTGTGTTCTGCAACCAAACAGCTAAGGAACGTCAACTTCCCGTGACCTTCCGAATTATCAATGCCTTTGCGATGGATGCTGTTGAAAAAGGTTCCTGCGATATCATCCTTATCTCCCAAAGCCTGCATCATTTCACGCCAGGGCAATTGGCAAGAATTATTTCACAAAGCAGAGAGCAGGGTGCATCGATATTTCTGGGACTCGACGGGCACAGAGGTCTGGATCTCCTTGCAGGGGTTCCAATAGCAGCGATGCTGCAGGGAATATCCTTCCTTGTGCTCGACGGCTACACATCCGCAAGAAAGTTTTACAGCGAACCCGAACTGGACCTGATTGCAGAGATTGCCACCCGTTCAAGCCATTACAGCACAGAATTTTCATGGCCGTTGACAGTTCTCAGGATTCCGTTCCTATAGAACATCTCTGTAACCGCCTCCCGTGCATTCATACCAACAGCGATGCCCTCCTGCAAACATGATACGCTCTTATGAACATCAAGGGCGCCTCTATTTACAACAAAAAACGTATACTTCAAGGCACCTTTACTTGAACCATCAACTGAATAACTGATGAGAGAGTATTTTTCCTCTCGACGACGTATTCTTGCCGAACAGAACTACCCCCTTCATACCGGACTGTTTGCCCTGACGTTTCTTACAACGCTTTGGGCGGGAGCTTTTTGGACAGGAAAACCCGTTCGCTTCGACAGTGCCGCTACCTTTTTTCATGACCTTCGATACGGTCTCCCTTATGCGATCCCGCTGCTGCTCTTCCTCGGCATCCACGAGTTCGGACACTTTTTCGCGGCTTTGTACCACCGCATACGCGCTACGCTGCCCTTTTTCATTCCTGTACCGCCGCTGCCTTTTCTGCTGAATCTCGGAACATTTGGCGCGGTCATCCGCATCAAGGACAGAATTCCTCACACTCGAGCGCTGTTCGACACGGGAGTCAGCGGACCGCTGAGCGGATTCATTGCCGCTCTGGGACTGCTTGTGTATGGCTTTACGCATCTTCCGCCGATTGACTATATCTATACGATCCATCCGGAATACCAAGCTTTCGGGGGGATACCCTCCCCTCCCCCTCCGAACACCCTTTTTCTTGGAAAAAACCTGCTCTACCTGCTGCTTGAAAAAACATTCGACCCGGTCCACGCCCCTCCAATGACCGAAATGTACCATTACCCCTTCCTCTTCTCCGGCTGGCTCGGCTGTTTCGTCACGGCGCTGAACCTTTTGCCCGTAGGACAGCTTGACGGCGGGCATATTCTCTATGCCATGTTCGGTAGAAAAGGTCACAAAGCATGCGCCATAATCTTCCTGCTGATCATCACCCTGTTGGGTCTTCCTTCGCTGGTACTGCTGTTTGCCGAACTGGTGTTCCCAAGCACTGTCCTTCCTGTTCCGGAGTGGATCGTAGAATGGTCATGGCCCGGCTGGATACTCTGGGCACTCATACTGACCAGACTTCTTGGTGTCGATCACCCGCCCACGATGCTGAATCATGAACTATCCCCGGGAAGAAAACTCATGGGATGGCTCGCGATTATTATTTTCTTTTTGTGTTTCACACCGGTACCTTTCGGGATAACGTAACAATCAGTTGGCAGTCTTCACAGTCACCAATCGGCAAAAACAATTCGGTCAGATTGGCCGAATTCGTGCTCGTAATCGTAATCGAATCAGTGCTTAACGGAAAATTAACAAGCTATCAAGCATATGAAAAGCAGTAACTACCACCTCCAATGCCGTGACCGCATGCTTGATCTTACCGGCAAGCCGAAAATCATGGGTATTCTCAATATCACTCCCGATTCTTTTTTCGATGGCGGAGTTTTTGAAAACAAGGCCGGCACATATGATTGCGGCCTCGCTGTGGAACGCGCGATGGTCATGATAGCTGAGGGAGCTGATATTATTGATATCGGAGGTGAATCTACAAGGCCCGGTGCACAAAAAGTTGATTCAGAAGAGGAAATTCGACGAGCTGTCCCGGTAATCCGTGAACTCCGCAAGCAATCGGATGTCCTGATCTCTATCGACACGTACAAAGCCGCGGTCGCCGAACAGGCAATATCTGCAGGCGCGCAGATCGTCAACGACATTTCCGGGTTCAGCTTCGACCCTGACATTGCGGAGGTGTGCCGCCGCCATGGGGCCGCTGCGATCCTTATGCATACAACCGGACGACCTGACTGTATGAAGTGGAGCCACCAGACAGACGCCGCACGCACCAATATAGTTTCATTGGTAAAAACCGGTCTTCTTGCTTCCTTAACAAACGCCGGACAACACGGTATAGAGAATGTCATTCTTGATCCCGGGTTCGGATTCGGCAAAAGCGTCGAGGAAAATTACATGCTGCTTAAATGTCTTCGGGATCTGCACGCTCTCGAACGGCCGCTGCTGGCCGGCCTTTCCAGGAAGTCCTTTCTTGGCGCCGCGCTGCAGTTCCCCGGCCGGCCGGTTCCGCCACCGGAAGACCGCCTGACGGCAACCATCTCAGCGAGCACTATTGCTGCAATCAACGGTGCAAACATTATCAGGACACACGACATCAAGGAAACAACGCAGGCGCTGGCGGTTGCCACTTCGGTAATGAACTCCTGATCTGAGCTATTGTTCGGGAATCGATCTTTTCTTGTCCTATTGCTAACTGCCAACTGAATACTGCCTGCTAAGTCAATTCGACCCCGAAACCCGATACCGACCCCGATTTCCGACTCAAGAATCACGGTTATTTACTTCAGACCCATATTGGGTTGCATCCTCCTGAACCGAGATCCTTTTCACCACTTTCGCCAACGCTGCTATAATACGCTACTGGAAAAACCAGATTTGTTCATTCCTTTTCTTTCGGGGTTCGCCGTCGGTATCGGGATTCGGTAATCGATCTTTTCTTTTCCTTATCGCCTTACTTTTGAATTTTGACTTGTCCCCCTTGCCAACTGCCAATTGCCGACTGCCTATTGGTTCCCTCTCGTCACTTGTTTCTTGTCATTACTCTCCCGACCCCGATCTCCGAAAGAAAGAAAATCGGAATTCGCCGTCGCTATCGGTATCGGGAATCGATCTTTTCTTTTTCTTGTCGTTTTGCCTACTGCTGACTGCCAACTGGTTTTTATCACTGTTTTCCAAAGCAGGTTGAAACGCTCAACTCAGGTAAAAGCAGGGAAGAGTCCCCCGGTCTCCTGGAAATTCACTGCAATCGTATATTTTTTGTTAAATTTTCTCACACAAGAGTTGAGCGATTGCACAAGCATGACCGGTTTCCCGCATAACAGCACGGCTAACGCTACACGAGCAGATGTATCTTTCTAAAATTGAGCTTTTTGGCTTCAAAAGCTTTGCGCACAGAGTCAAGATCACTTTTGATCAAGGCCTTACAGCCATTGTAGGGCCCAACGGATGCGGCAAAACCAATGTTGTAGACGCTATCCGCTGGGTTCTGGGTGAGCAGAAATCCTCACTGCTTCGCTCGACAAAAATGGAGAACATCATTTTCAACGGCTCAAGGAAACTCAAACCTCTGAGCATGTCAGAGGTCTCCATAACCATTGAAAACACCCGCAATATCCTGCCGACGGAATATACGGAGATTACCGTTACCCGGAGGCTGTACCGCAACGGGGAGAGCGACTACCTGCTCAACCAGGTCCCCTGCAGGCTGAAAGACATATTGGACCTTTTTACCGATACCGGCATGGGCAGCGATGCTTATTCCGTTATCGAGCTGAAGATGATCGAAGAGATTATCAACAACAAAAGTGATGAAAGGCTGCGGCTTTTCGAGGAGGCTGCAGGAATAACCCGTTACAAACAGCGCCGCAAACAGACGTTCAGACAGCTCGAAAGCGCCACCCGGGACCTTGAAAGGGTAGATGACGTGATTGCGGAGGTCTCGAAAAAAGTCCGAAACCTGAAATCCCAGGTCAGAAAGGCCGAGCAGTACCACGAACTGAAAGCATCTTTGAGAGAACTCGACTTGACGCTCGGCAAGCTCGGCTTTGAAAAATTCCTCAACAAGCTGCAACCCCTGAAAGAAGAGATTACAAGGCAGGAAAAAATAATTCAGGAACTGACAACAAAAATTGCAAAACATGACAGTGTGCTGCAGGGATCGGAACTTGAGCAGCTCGAACAGGAGCGCCAGCTTTCCGAAGCCCAAAAAGTTCTGAACGAAAAAAACAATGTTTTTCATACTCTCGAAAAAAACGTCCTGCAGATGCAGGAACAAGAGAAAAGCCTCAGGGAAAACATCGTACGCATCACCGGATCGATTGCGGAAAAAAAGCAGCGGGCCGCGGAACTCGATGAAGCCGAAAAACAGCTTTCCGGCCAGCTTGCTCCGTTTGAAGAAGACTGCCGGACAAAAGAAAACGAGATGACCACACTGAAAAAGGAACAGGAAAACCTGCAAAGTGTACTCACCTCGTCAAGGCAGGCACTGTACAAGGCCAGGGAAAACATCTCGGATCACCAGCAAGCTGCATCGGCTCTTCATGTTACCCGCCAGAAGCTGGAAACAACCACCGATCACCTCAAAAGCACGATAAGCCGCCTCGAAAACCACAAAAAGGAACTCCGGACAACTATTACCGACACCTTGCCGGCAAGAAACAGGATCCTGGAGCTTATCGACACCCAAAAAGCGGCGGTCGCCTCCGGAAAAAAAGAGGTCCTCTCGCTGAAAAAGCTGCAGCAAGATTTGGGAGAACAACTGGAAGCAAAGAAAGAGCTTCTTCTGGAAATCCGATCCGGGCGCGATTATTTGAAAAACAAGATACTGCTGGCAAACTCCATCCTCGACAACTATGAAGGGCTCCCGGAAGGAGTTGCCTGGCTTGAAAACGATAAAGACGGCAAAACCGGTTACGGCTGCCTCTCCGACCTGATATCGCTCGACAGCGTTTACCGGAAAGCGGTCAATGCTGCATTTGGCGACACGCTGGGTTACTATGTCTGTTCTTCACTTCACGAAGCAAAGAAAGGCATCCGCTCCCTGTCACAGGCCGGTAAAGGAAAGGTTAATTTTCTCGTGCTTGAACTCGTCCGAAAACCGGAGCAGATCGAATCGCCCGAAATTGAAGGCGCCGTAACAATCAAAAGCCTCCTTGATTTCCCGCCTGAATTGGATGATGCGGTCTCTCTGCTCCTGCAGCAAAGCTATATTACCGAAAGCCTCGACACTGCGGAAGAACTTGCCTTGAAGCACGCCGGCTATACGTTTGTAACTCCGGATGGAGAAAAAATCGGCGGCAGCGGCGTGGTATTCGGCGGAAGCACTACAGAAAACGAGGGGCTTCGCCTGGGGAAAAAGGCTGAACGCGACCGTCTCAGGCAAGAGGAACGGGATTTGGAAAACAAGATCCTGCGTGAAGAGGCTGAGATTCAATCCCTTAAAAAAAGGCTTCTCGATATTTCGCTTGCGGAAAAAGAGCAACGCATCGTATCGCTTGAAAGAGAACTCGGCGATCATGAACAACAACTTGCCCGCATGGATATCGAGCATGCTTCTCGTCAAAAAGATATCGAGAGGGCCGAAAAGGACATTAGCGAAGCCGGGGAACGCATGAGAAAAGCAGCGACCGATCTCAAGGAACTGCTGCCCGAGATCATTCTGCACGAGGAACAAAATACAAGGCTTCATGAAACACTACAGAAAGCACAGCAGCAGCTATGCAGTAACGAAGAGCTCCTTAACAATCTGAACCAGGAAGTCCAGTTACGAAGCAACAGGCACAAAGACAGCCAACTTGAACTTGAAAAGCTCAAACTCCGCTTACATTCCTGTCTGCAGAGCCGGGAATCCCTTTTGTGTGAAAAAGAAAAAATGCAGGATGAAATACAAAAAACGGAAACCGCCCTTGCCTCGATAACGGAAAATATCAGGCAAAGCCGGGGCAAACTCGAAGCATCACTGATCTCGATAGGTACCGAACAGCAAAAGTTGAATGAGATGGAAACGCACTATAAAGAGTGCAAGATGAAAAACCAGGAGAGAAGAGATACCTTGAGAGAGTTGCGCCGGAAACATGAGGTGGAACTTCAGATTCATGGGGAGCTGCAACACCGGGCCGCCGAACTCGAAAAATCCATGGACTATCTTTTCACTTCCGTGCAAACACGCTATAACTGCACGATCGATGATATCGACGTAACGGTGCCGGAGAATTTCAACCGTGATGCCGCTCAAAAGCGCCTGACCGACATAAGGAAAAGAGTTGAACGGTTCGGAGCAGTTAACGAGCTTGCCCTGGAAGAGTATGAAGCCGAGAAAGAACGGCTTGATTTCCTTACGGCACAAAAAGAGGATCTGCTCGCAGCCGAAACCCAGTTGAGAACAACCATTGAGGAAATCAACAAAACAGCTCTTAAAAAGTTCGAAGCAACCTTCACCGCCGTCAGAAACAACTTTGTGCGGATATTCAGGGAACTGTTCGAGGAAACTGACGAGGCTGACCTGCTTATCACCTCGGAAGATGACCCGCTCGAGGCTCATATAGAGATAGTTGCAAGGCCGCGCGGCAAAAAACCGTTATCGATCGAACAGTTGAGCGGCGGCGAAAAAGCCTTGACTGCACTTGCGCTGCTCTTCGCGATTTACCTGGTCAAGCCGAGCCCTTTCTGTATCCTGGATGAGGTGGATGCCCCGCTTGATGACGCAAATATTGGCAGGTTCATTAAGCTTCTGAAAAAATTTGAGAATAACACCCAATTTATTATTGTTACGCACAACAAAAAGACGATGGCATCTTCGCAAGCCTTATACGGGGTAACCATGGAAGAAGAGGGTGTCTCAAAACTGATCCCGGTACAACTGGGAAGAACGCAAACAGAAGAGCTTTCCGCTGCCAATGCTTAAAAAACTCGTACTATTTGACATCGACGGAACATTGCTGCTGGTAAGCAATAGCAACCGTCAAACCTTAATTGATGCCCTTACTGCCGTGTACGGTACCGAAGGCAATGCCCGCAGCCATAATTTTGCCGGCAAGATGGATAGCGTTATCATCTATGAGGTGCTCAAGCATGCAGGATTGAACGATGATCATATTGCCGAAAAGTTCAATACTGTCAAGCATACCTATATCGGTCTTTTAAAGAAGAAGTTGCGCCCTGAAGATGTGATGCTTATGAAAGGCATCCCGGAACTTCTCCAAACGCTTTCAGAAAGAAAAGATGTCGTTCTCGGTCTCCTGACCGGAAACTTTGAAGGTTCCGGACGTCACAAACTTGAACTGCCTGTTCTTAATCATTTTTTCCCGTTCGGCGCATTCGCTGACGATGCGTATCACAGAAACGACCTGCCCGCCATAGCCGTTCAGCGTGCCCACAACCTTACGGGAAAACGGTTCAAAGCCGAGGAGGTAGTCATTATCGGCGATACTGAACATGACATTAACTGCGCCAGGACCATTCAGGCCAAATGCATCGCGGTAGCTACCGGTACATATTCATCCGAACAGCTCAACTCGCACCGTCCCCATGCACTGTTCGACAACTTCAGCGATACTGAAAAGGTTATCAGCTGTATAGTAAACGTTTAATTCACTGAACCGCTCCTTTATGAAAACCTACCGCCGGAGAATACGGGAAAAAATCATACAGGCATTGTATACCCTTGAACTGAGAGAAACCGATCTGGAAACCGCCGCCGGCTGGCTGATAACTCCGGAAATAGCAAAGGATTCCAATGCGGTCACATTTTTCAAGGAGCTCCTGCAACGTATCATTGACCAGAAAGAAGAGATCGACGGGTACATATCGAAACACAGCTTCAACTGGGACATGAACAGGATCGCCATCATAGACAAAAACATCCTGCGGATGGCTTTGGCCGAACTGCTTTATTTTGAAGATATACCGCCGAAGGTCTCGATCAACGAAGCAATTGAAATCGCAAAAAAATTCAGCAGTACCGACAAAAGCAGCAAGTTTGTCAACGGCATTCTCGATGCCATTTTCAATGATCTCAAGAGATCAGGAAAAATAAAAAAGTGCGGCCGGGGGCTTATCAATAACTCGAACACAACAAAACCGAAGACCGAAGAAAAAACCTTTACCGACCGGTAAACGGGAAAACAATCTCCATGGCTGACCATCTAACTGAAAATCACCGGATCATTGCAATCGGCGATATTCACGGCTGCCTATACTCCCTGCACAAGCTGCTCGAAAAGCTGGAACTCCGCAAAACCGACCAGCTCGTATTCCTGGGAGACTATATCGACCGGGGCAAATATTCGAAGGATGTCGTCGATTATCTGATAGAGCTTCGTGACCGGTATTCCTGTTTTTTTCTGATGGGCAACCACGAGCTGATGTTTCTCAACTTCTTTGAAGCAAATGACCCTTCCCTCTGGCTGCAGAACGGCGGGGAAGCAATGCTTGAATCATACGGGAGCAAGGACGGCCACGATTTGCCGGATACGCATATCGAATTCTTCCGCTCCTGCCTTTACTATTTGCAGACGGAACACTTTTTTTTCGTCCATGGCGGCCTTGACCCGGAAATGAGTGTGGAAGAAAACCTGAAGTATCTGGGACCTGAAGATTTCTGCTGGATGCGAATCCATTTACGCTCACCCTATCTTGAAGAAGAACGGTATAAATGGCAGAAAACCGTAGTCTGCGGCCATACGCCGATCCCCGATCCGGTATTGCTTGAAAAGCTTATCGCGATCGACACCGGTTGCGTCTACAACGACAACCCTTTACTGGGAAAGCTGAGCGCAGTCATACTGCCTGAACGAGTCATCATACAAGCAGAAAATATCGACTGAGATGAACACCTCCGACAAAATCATACTCATCAATCAGGCACTGGGTGCACGATACCCCTTTCCGAAAAGTGAGCTGCGTTACTCGACCCCTTTCCAGCTGCTTGTTGCCACCATCCTGGCCGCACAGGCCACGGACAAGAAAGTCAACATGATAACCACGGTTCTTTTTACAACCTGTCCCGATGCTGAACACATGAGCCGCATGGAACTCGATGCCCTAAAAAAAATCATTCGGTCAATCAACTATTACAACAACAAGGCCAAAAACCTTCTTGCCGTCAGCAAAATACTTACCGAATCGTATGGCGGTGAGGTTCCTCACACACGGGAAGAACTTGAAAGCCTTCCCGGTGTAGGCAGAAAAACAGCAAACGTTGTGCTCAGCAACGCTTTCGGGCAACCTGTCATGGCGGTTGACACTCATGTTCACAGGGTATCAAACCGGGTCGGCCTGGCAAAAACCGACAAACCCCGGGACACCGAGGATGCTCTCATCGCAATTATTCCGGCAGAACTGGTTATCAATTTTCACCACTATCTTGTACTGCACGGCCGCTATACCTGCAAGGCAAGAAAACCCTTGTGTCCGGAATGCCCAATCGTACCTGCATGTGATTATCCCGACAAGACCGCTTGATCGTTTACGTCAACTCAATCTTTGTATCAACCGCGTATTCCCATTCACCTTCAGGTCTGTTACGATGACCGGTCCATAGCTCAAGGATGATGCCTTTTGATGAATCCACCTGTGAAGTAAAGATTTCAACTTGATAATAGAGTTCGTCAAGCAACTCTTCCCACGCGTTTTCACCTTTGTCGAACGACTGTACAGGAACAAGGGACTCCGCATCAGCCTGAAAATAATCGGCAATGGCAATAAAACTGTCGGGCATCAGAAATCCTCCTTTGTAGGTGCCCCGAGGCCTCTTGACACCCGGGATCTCAACCCATAACTCAAGCAGTGAATCAGAAGTGAGCTGCCGGTCTTCTGCCAGACGGGAGAGAATCTGCCGTACGGTCTCACTGATGAGTTCCTTGTTTGCTGCCGAAAGTTCCTGCAGCTTAAAATCGGGTGTATGGTCTCGCATAGCGTGGATGATTTTAAAGCGTTTTCAATCAATGGGTTATTTGATGAAAATATACATCTAATCCCTCTCATCATCAACCGTTCTTTGGGCTTGTCGTGGAATCTCATGTGATAACATTTTCACACAGCACCGCCCGCCTAAGCCCCCTCACAGAATTACAAATAAAAAACAGGTCGGCCTGCCTGATATCTTCGATAAAAAGTACCGCCTCTTCCGCGTTAGGCCGGGTAGCAAGAAAATACTGCCGGTATATGCCGTTGAGCAGGCCTGAGGAAAGCGGCGGCGTATAGTAGCGCCCCCGTTTCATGATGATGATATTGCTGATCGCCCCTTCTGTTACTTCCCCCCTATCGTTGCAGAAAACAACCTCATCATAGCCTCTGGCGTCGGCTTTTCTCAACAACGTATCGTACAGTTCCCGCTTCGTTGTTTTGTGCATCCTCAGGGAATCGTTTGCTGCCGTAGCTGCCGATGCCCTGCAGACACGAACCGGAGCGGAAGACTGCCGGCGAGAAAGTTCATCGAAAGTGATCCGGAACCGGCCATCTCTGCGAAGCTCGAGACGGACTTTACACCGCCTCCTGTTCACGAGCTCACATTCAGCAAAGTCTTCCAGCTCATGCCGGATTTGCTCCGTGTTACAGGAAAAACCCAGACATCCGGCTGACTGCCGGAGGCGGAACAGGTGCTCGTCAAGCCACACAAAAGAACCGTTGTAAAGCATCGATTCGAAAATCCCGAAATCCTCTCCCGGATCGGGATTGAGGATCTCCGCCTTCAGCCTGCACTCGGCGAACTCCTCGTCGGCATCCGAATCCCATACGATACCGCTCCCCGCTCCATACTCTCCCTTTTCACCCTGCAGCGTCAATGTCCGGATGGCAACGTTGAAACACATCGACTTACCCGGAAACATGTAACCTATCGCCCCGGTATAGACTCCTCTCGGCGAATTTTCAAGCTCCTGTATCAACTGCATCGCCCTGATTTTCGGCGCCCCTGTAACGGAACCACAGGGAAAAACCGCACGGAACAGATCATACAGCGAACAGTTATCGAGCAGCTCCCCGCGGACAGAAGACACCATCTGATGAAGCGTTGGATAGGTTTCGGCAACAAAAAGCTCAGGTATCTCGACCGAACCGGACTTGCATATCCTCCCGAGGTCGTTGCGCAGGAGATCGACAATCATGAGATTTTCAGCCCTGTTTTTCTCACTTGAAAGCAGCCACTTCTTACTCAACCGGTCCTCTTCTTCGCTCTTGCCTCTCGAAGCGGTGCCTTTCATCGGCCTGGTTTCGATAGTATTGCCCTCAAGCCTGAAAAAAAGTTCAGGGGAAAACGAAAGGATCTGGCATTCGCCAAGGTTCAGCCATGCCAAATACGCACCGGGCTGTTTTTCCGACAGGCGCCCGAACAGTTCCGGAACGCTTCCTTTGTAATCGAAACCGTACCTGCCTGTAAAATTAACCTGATAGACATTCCCGGCTGCAATATGCTCTTTTATTGCCCCGATCTTTTCCGCATACCTCTCCTGCGTCAGGTCGAACAACGGCTCTCCGGGCCTGCAGTCACCCGAAAGCAAGAACTTCATCTCCCTTTCCGGCAGCAGGCGGGGAGAATGATACACGCCAAACCACGCAAGCGGAAGATTACCCTCCCTGACCCTGAAGGTTTCAAAGGACTCTGCCTCGAAACCATAGCCGGTTTCATAGCCGATATACCCTGCGAGGCCGAAACCTTCCGCCAGACGCTTTTCGAGTCTTCCGAAAAAAGAACGAAGATCGGCAACAGACCTGAGCTCAATAATCTCCAGAGGATCCGAAAACAGCAGGAAACATCCGGGCTCCTCTTTCCGAAAGGAACCGCCAAACAAAAGCGTATAGGGTGCAGCGCCGGTGAGGCTATCTCTCATGAGCAATCAGGGCTTCAAAACGGATTGACTTGCCGAGAACGGTCTCCAGCCAGGTTTTCATCCTTTCAGCGGCCCACACCTCGATATCGGGATTGTGAATGGCATGCAGACCAAGAATAATAGTGCCGTCAATGATATCGGCTTTAACTGAGACAACATTCTGGCGATGGCCCCGGTCAAGTCCGTTGGCAATCCGGAGAATTCCCGAGAGAACATCGACCACCCGGCGCTGTTTAGGCTTGAGCTGACTATAGGCGTCATGCTTTTCAGAAGGCGGGGATTTCCTGTGATATCTGGCAACATTTGCGATGATGCCGATTTCCACCGGAGCGAACCCGCGAAGCCCACCGTTAAGAATGATATACTGACTGTGTTTATGATGAGAGGAAATAGAGATAAAGGTGCCGACATTGTGCAAAAGAGCTGCATATTCGAGCAGTTCACGATCATGGATGTCAAGACCATGCAGCGGCTGGAGCTGGTCAAACAACTGCAGGCACAGCATAGCGATCTGTTCGGAATGCTTTCTGTTCCAGCCGCAGCGGTACCCAAGCTCAATGACACTCTGGCGGCGGATATTCAACTGCATCCTCCGCTCTTTGTCGCCAGGCCGGTGATGCTTCAGATAATGAAGAACCATGCCCTCACGAAGCGCATAGTCGGAAATCACTACCTCCTTGAGCTTGAACAGGGAAAAAACAACATCGAACAGCACAAGTCCGGGGACAATCAGGTCAACCCTTTTTTCATCAAGGCCCGTCAGCTTTTTTCTCTCCGAAGCGTCAAACTTTATGACCGATTTGTAGAACTTCTGAAACTCTTTCCGGGTAAACGAACTCTGGTTGAGCGTCACCTCACCGTTACGCCCATTCATCGAACGGATCATCCGGGCAATATTCTGTGCAGTGCCCGAAGAGGCGATCGCCCTTTTTATGTCCAGTTCCCTTGTTTTTTCAGCCGAGGAAAACAGTTCCGCAGCAAAGAATTGTTCGAGAAGGCGCAACTCACGGTTCGATATGGGATCAGTTGTAATAAACCGCTCAAGCATGCGGGCGACCCCTATCTTTCTGCTCTCAAGCAGATATATATTCTGATGGTTGGCAATGATAAACTCTACGGAACCGCCCCCTATATCGAAAACAAGCTCCGGCTGTGAGGCAAGCTTGACTGCATGACGAACCCCGTAGTAAATAAACTGGGCTTCTTCCAGACCCGAAATGACCTTGATTTTGAGACCGGTTTCCTCCCGAACTTTCTGTAAAAACACCGACTTGTTCTTTGCTTCGCGAATAGCACTGGTGGCGAACGCGATAATGCTGTCCGGCGTAACTCCTTGCTGAGCGGCAAGCACCAGAAAGTGCTTCAGGGCCGTGATACCGGCTTCCATTGCTTCCCCGTCGAGCATTTTCGTGGAGATACTCCCGCGGCCTATGCAGATCATGTCCTTGACCCGGTCGATTTCAACAATACCTTTCCCTTCACTCTCTTCGACAATAACCATATGAAAAGAGTTAGTACCAAGATCTATGGCCGCAACTCTTCTTGTTTTTGTCAGCATAGAAGAATATACGCGCGTCAGGTTGAAAAGCTCAAGGAAGCCTCGAACAACCGCCTGGCAAGAGTTCGCAGGTGCCCTTAAGATACGCCTTTTATTGGGGACAAAAAAAGCTTGAAAACAGTTTCAGGCAAAGAAATAAAAACATTTTTTATCCTTTATTCCTGCTCCTGTTCACCGGAAAACGATGGCACTTTTCCGGACAATATACACACCTGTCTGCAGCGGTAATCCGGAAAGGAGCAAGGCCAGGGATTTTTACCGGCAGGGGTGTATCGGTTACAAAAGAGTTGCGTATCTTTACTCCCGTGATCGAGAACCAATACATCGAAATTTGCTGAAAGAATATGAGCATGAGGTACTCAGGCAATCTCCGTCATAGCTTCAAATTCGAGCTGGCACGCAAGATCATTCACCTTGCTTCCATCTCCATCGCCATTATCTACTGCAACATTACCCGAGAACTTGCGCTTGTACTTCTGGTTCCCCTTTTTTCAGGCTTTCTTCTGGTCGATCTCCTGAAAAACTTTATCCGCCCCCTCTCCCGCTGGTACCACAAGACGTTTGCCCCGATGCTTCGTGAACACGAACTCGAAAGGGAACACGTGCAGTTTAACGGTGCCACCTTCATTACTCTTTCCGCATTGCTGCTGGTGCTCTTTTTTCCAAAAATCATCGCCATTACCTGTTTCTCACTGGTGGCAGTTTCGGATACAATGGCTGCACTGGTCGGCAAAAGATTCGGCAGGCACACAATAGGAGAAAAAAGCCTGGAAGGAAGCCTGGCGTTTCTGATCTCTTCGCTTATCATTGTGGCTGTAGTCCCCAGGCTTGATCTGTTCGCCGGAATTATAACGGCTCTCGTGGCGACCGCTGTAGAGGCTCTTTCATTGCGGATCAACGGCTTTAAAATCGATGACAATCTTACTATTCCTCTGGCAAGCGCCCTGGTCTGCTATCTGTACTATCTCCTTGTTCTGCCGCACAAACTGCCTTTGCTCGAGGCTTGCCCCTGATCATCATCTCGTGTTCATTCAGCCATGCAAACAATAATCACCGAATCCGTTACCGTAGCAGCCACATGGATCAACCGGGGCGAAGTCGTTGCATTTCCTACGGAAACAGTCTACGGCCTTGGCGCAGACATCACCAATGAAACAGCCATTGAAAACATTTTTGCGGCAAAAGGCCGGCCGCTGGACAATCCGCTTATTATTCATATCCATTCCCCAGGACAGATACAGGATGTCGCGTCGGAAATACCCGAAACAGCCAACACGTTTATCCGCCAATTTTTCCCCGGACCTCTGACCCTGATCCTTAATAGAAAGGAAACCATTTCGCCTCTTGTCACCGCCGGGTTGCCGACTGTCGGCATACGGTGCCCGAATCACCCTGTAGCAAGAGAATTTCTCAAACGATGCAACCACCCGGTAGCCGCCCCCTCAGCCAACATTTCCGGCCGGCCCAGTGCAACTGACTGGAAAGCCGTCCACGATGACCTGAAAGAAAAAATACGCTGTGTTCTTAAAGGCCCGCAAAGCGCCTTAGGGCTGGAATCAACCATCGTGGACTGTTCGGAAACCCCTCCCCGGCTCCTCAGGTCCGGCGCCATAAGCCTTGAAACTCTCAGGAAGTTTGTTCCTGAAACCAGGCCCCCGGTCGATACTGAAAAACATGTACGGCCGAAAAGCCCAGGGCTCAAGTATCCGCATTATTCCCCTTCAGCGCTCGTCAAGCTGTGCGGACCGGGCTATTCAGTCTGTGAAGGGGAAGCCGGGAGCGCATGGATAGGGCTTTCATCCCCTCCGGGAAAGATTGCCAAAACCTGCCTCTGTAAAGACATGGAAGAATATGCGTTCAGGCTGTTCAGTTTTTTCAGGGAGTGCGACAGAGAGCACATCAAGACCATTTTCTGCGAAATGCCGCCGGCGGAGGGAATCGGCATTGCCATCCGTGACCGTTTGAAAAAAGCCGCGGAGGAATAGCGACACCCGAAACATACCTGTCCGTTACTGTCGCTGATCCCGGCGACAGTCACCTGCCCGATCTCGCTCAGTGGAACAGCATCCCTGTTGTTACTTCAACCGGCACCCCGAGAACTGCATTTCAGCGGCTTCGCACTAAAAAGTACACACAGGACCTGAAAACTTTTGCCGTTATAGGATGTTCCCTACCTTATATCAACTGATTTCCTTGATTTTTTTGGCGGTAGTGGTAAACTTATTAAATGACACGAAAAAGAGATTTTGTTTATAAACAATCAATTAGGAGGCATAGACAAAGAAGGAGCGAATGACGGAGAAAAAAAATAACGGTGCCAATCTCGGCTTTGAGAGTCAGCTCTGGGCTGCTGCGGACAAGCTGCGGGGGCATATGGATGCTTCCGAGTACAAGCATGTTGTTCTCGGCCTGATTTTTCTGAAATACATCTCAGACGCTTTCCAGGCCAAGTACACGCAACTTGAAGCCACGAAGGATACCGAATATACCGACCCGGAAGACCGAGACGAATACTCGGCAGCCAACATCTTCTGGGTGCCGAAGGAAGCCCGCTGGGCCAAACTGCAGGCGAGCGCCAAACAGCCGACTATTGGCAAACTTATTGATGATGCGATGGTGGTCATTGAGAAAGAGAACCCTACGCTCAAAGGCGTTCTCCCCAAGGACTATGCCCGTCCGGCCCTGGACAAATACCGTTTGGGGGAGCTTATCGATATCATCAGCAAGGTCGGGCTCGGGGATGATGAATCCAGGTCGAAGGATATCCTTGGCCGGGTCTATGAGTATTTCCTCGGTCGTTTCGCCGCAGCGGAAGGCAAAGGCGGCGGCGAGTTTTACACGCCTCAGTGCGTGGTCAAACTGCTCGTCAGAATGATCGAGCCTTACAAGGGCCGCGTGTATGACCCGTGCTGCGGCTCTGGCGGCATGTTTGTTCAGAGTGAGCGTTTCGTGGAGGAACGCGGCGGACGCCTGGGCGACATCGCTATTTATGGTCAGGAGTCCAATTCCACAACCTGGCGACTGGCCATGATGAATCTGGCGATCAGAGGGCTTGATGCCAACCTGGGCGGTCAGCATGCGGACAGCTTCCACAACGACTTGCACAAAGACCTGCGCGCCGATTTCATCCTCGCCAATCCACCCTTCAATATGAGCGACTGGGGTGGCGAACGCCTTCGGGAAGACGCCCGCTGGAAATACGGCATTCCGCCGGTGAACAACGCTAACTACGCCTGGATTCAGCACTTCATTCATCACCTGTCGCCCACGGGTGTTGCGGGTTTCGTTATGGCCAATGGGTCCATGTCCACCAATACCATCAGCGAAGGAGAAATCCGCAAGAACATGATCGAGGCTGATCTGGTGGACTGCATGATCGCCTTGCCCGGTCAGCTCTTTTACACAACGCAGATTCCGGTGTGCCTCTGGTTCGTGGCCCGGAACAAGAAGAACGGCAAGTTCCGCAACAGGCGCGGGCACACGCTCTTCATTGATGCGCGCAAACTCGGCACCCTCGTTGACCGAACCCACAAAGATTTTTCGGAAGCAGAGATCGACAAGGTGGCCGCCACGTACCATGCCTGGCGGGGTGAGAAAGATGCCGGCGAATACAAGGATGTGCCCGGTTTCTGCAAGAGCGCCAGTGCCGACGAAATCAAAGAGCACGGTTACGTGCTGACCCCTGGCCGCTATGTGGGCGCTGCCGAGATCGAGGACGACGGCATTCCATTCGAGGAAAAAATGGCCGAACTATCCGCCACGCTTTACGAGCAATTCGCCGAAGCTGATCAACTCGAAGCCACCATCAAAAGGAATTTGGAGGTGTTGGGCTATGGCGAGTGATTTACGCTCTGGTCGTCTATCAGATATCGCAGATATTGTGATGGGTCAATCGCCACCTGGCAACACCTGCAATGCTGCCGGGAATGGAGTGCCATTATTGAACGGGCCTACAGAATTTGGTGGGCATCATCCAATTCATGTTCAGTTCACGACTGACCCGAAGAAATTTTCACAAAAAGGAGACATTCTTTTTTGTGTCCGTGGCTCAACCACTGGGCGGATGAATTGGGCAGATCAGAAATACGCGATAGGTCGTGGAATCGCTGCGATTCGACATAAAAGTGGTGACGATTATCAGCCCTTTCTGCGTGGTTTAATAGAGAATAGCCTGCCCACATTACTTGTATCTGCAACAGGATCAACATTCCCCAATGTGAGCAGAAATCAATTGCTGGGGCTTCATATTCAGGCTCTGCCTCTGCCCGAACAACGCGCCATTTCCCATATTCTCGGATCGCTGGACGACAAGATTGAATTGAACCGCCGGATGAACGAGACGCTGGAGGCCACAGCCCGGGCAATCTTCAAGTCTTGGTTCGTGGATTTCGATCCGGTGCGCGCCAAAGCAGAGGGCGGCGACCCCGGTTTGCAGGATGATGTTGCCGCTCTCTTCCCTGACGGTTTCGAGGACTCAGAGCTTGGGGAGATTCCCAGGGGGTGGAAGAATGGAGTTGTTGGCGGTATTGGCAGCCAGTCTAGGAATGGAATTAAACCTGAAGAGATAGATAACTCTGAATATTACATTGCATTGGAGCACATGCCCAAGAGATCGATTTCACTATGGATTTGGACAAATTCAGAGAATATCACGAGTGGAAAGTTCCGCTTCAAAAAAAACAATATTCTCTTTGGAAAGCTAAGGCCATATTTTCACAAAGTTGGAGTGCCTGCAATAGATGGTGTTTGCTCAACTGATATTGTTGTAATTGTTCCAAAAGAAGAGCATTTCTTCGGGCTTTTATTGGGTCATCTTTCAAGTGATAAATTTGTCGCCTACACAAGTGCTGCATCGACTGGAACAAAGATGCCAAGAACAAATTGGAAAGATATGTCGCGCTATCCAATTGTGCTTCCAGACTCTGAAGTTCTAACCATATTTACACAACATATTAAACATATAGTCAATAAGCTCCATGCAAATATCCATGAGTCCAATACACTTGCCTCCCTTCGTGATACCCTCCTCCCCAAACTCATTTCCGGCGAGCTACGCGTCCCGGATGCCGAGGCACTACTGTATGAATTAAACATTAATGGAGGTCAGCATGGCTAGAGCCGATTTACTAACCGACCTCGTTCGGTTTGGAATGGCTGGCGACAAGACCAAATTCCAGAAAGTCATCGAAGCCATTATCGCCGAGGAAAGAGCGAAGAAGCATACCGTTCTTGCAAATAAATTGGAGGGGCTGCTTCGTTCTGCGCCCACAGACAAGCGCAAATCGAACGGTAACGCTGTGCTTGACCAAAAGGTTACAAATCTGATCCATGAGATCATGCCGGAACGGGCCTTTGATGACCTTATTCTCCCCAAAGAAGTGCAGGAGATTTCTCAAGAGGTTGTTCAAGAGCACCACAGGGTTGACCTGCTGCGGTCGTACAACCTGGAGCCTCGCAATCGCCTGCTTTTAATCGGTCCACCGGGCAATGGAAAGACCACGCTTGCTGAGGCATTTGCGCATGCGCTTATGGTCCCCCTCTTGATCGTCAGATACGAAGGTGTCGTTGGAACCTACCTTGGGGAAACGGCTGTTCGTTTGCACCGGCTTCTGGAATACGCGCGTGCGAGAAAATGTGTTTTGTTTTTCGATGAATTTGAAACTCTGGGGAAGGAACGAGGCGACCGGCATGAGACTGGCGAGATCAAGCGCGTGGTCAGTTCACTGCTCATGCAAATAGACTCGCTGCCAAGCCACGTTGTTGTGATCGGCGCTACCAATCACGCTGAGTTGCTTGACCGCGCCGTATGGCGGCGCTTTCAGGTTCGCATGACGTTACCTGAGCCTACCCGCACTCGATTGGCAGAGTGGTTCGCCAGGTTTGAGCGTAGGATCAATGTTCAACTCGGCTACGCCCCCGAAACCTTGGCGAAGAAGCTCTACGGCGTCAACTTCGCGGAGGCCGAGGAATTCGGAGCCAGCATCTTTCGGCATTACGTGCTCGAACAACCTGACTCCGACATGAAAAAGATCATTGACCGCACCCTGAAGAATTGGCCCGCGCGGACCGTCAAAACGAAACAGCAGAATGGAGGTGATGAATAATGCCAGATCGTCCCTTATTGCTGTTTCCAACACCGGAAACCGCCGACCGCACCAAAGGGCGAGGCTTTCCAGGAAGAGTCCATCGACCGACTTTTAACAAGCAAGGTGAGCGGCTTTCTCCCATATTCACTCAACTTCAAGAGGCATTTAACGCCCGCCGCGTTGAGCTACAGCAGACAACAGCGGGAGTAGATCCAGAACAGGTCCTGGTAATTGAAACCATCGGCAATGTCGAGAACTTTGCAAACGCTGTGAAGCGTATAGAGGGCCTTGAGTGGATGGGAGAGATCGAAACCGAAGAGATCGCACCAGATACAGACTTCTACGACGAAAAAGATGAGACAAAGGAGCTGAGCGGGCGGCTTTACCTGGTCATGACCAACCAAAGGGCACTCGACGAGATGCTCTCATTGTGGCAGCGTTATCAAAACGATCAGAACATGAAGTTTGACCATGGACTTACCAAGTTTCGGGATGTATTTCTTTGTCTCAAAGATATTCGCAGGTGGGGAGTTCGAGACCGAATCGAAGAAACAGGCGTGCTCGACGTATGGCAAGAAGACTTGGAGCATGATGAAAATCAGGTAATTCGTTTTGAGGTCGAACTTTGGTTCCGTGCCACCGTGAACAAACGCCAGGAAGCACGGGGACAGGTTGGTGCACTTATAACGCGGCTTGGCGGGACGATTCTCGATGACGCCATCATCAGCGACATCGCATACCACGCCCTACTCGCGGAAGTCCCTGCAGACACAGCTCAACAGATCATAGATCACCCGAGTGTAGATCTTATCAAGTGTGACAGCGTCATGTTCTTTCGACCCGTCGGCCAGATGGCAACAGGAAAGGAACCCGTCGAAAGCGAGCTGTCGGATCACGAGGCTGAGGATGCGGGCCTTCCAAGTGGCGATCCCATTGTCGCGATTCTGGACGGGCTCCCCTTGGCAAATCACAATTTGCTTGCAGATAGACTGATTATCGATGATCCGGATGACTATGCGTCGGAGTACACCGTGGCCGATCGTATACATGGAACGGCCATGTCTTCGCTGGTCGTCCACGGCGACCTGAGCGACGAAGACTCTCCCCTATCGCGTCCTGTTTATGTACGCCCGATCATGAAGCCGATTGTGTGGATTAACTCACCACGTCCGGAACAGATCCCCGGTGACGTGCTTATGGTAGATCTTATTCATCGAGCCGTTCGCAGAATGTTTGAAGGCGAAGGAACAGACGAAGCCTCCGCGCCCACCATCAAGATTATTAATTTTTCAATAGGCGATACCAGTCGACTTTTTACTCAAATAATGAGCCCGCTTGCACGACTGCTTGACTGGCTCAGCGTCAAATACCGCGTCCTTATCGTCATCAGCGCTGGCAACCACGACAGGGATATTGATACCGGGATTTCCAAAAAGGAATTCGATGCACTCTCCAAAGACGAAAAAGAAGCACTGGTCGTCAAGGCCCTCTATGATGATGCGAGACATCGAAAGCTGCTTGCACCGGCCGAGAGCATCAATGGACTTTCAGTAGGAGCACTCCATTATGATCCCGCCGCTGTCAACCACATTGGTAACGCAGTGAATCTGTTTGAGAACCTTTTGCCGAGCCCGGTTTCCGCTTTTGGGAGCGGTTATAGGAGGGCGATCAAGCCAGACCTGCTTTTTAATGGTGGTCGAGTACTTTATAAAGAACCCCTTGGCACTTCAACTGATGCGAGATTCGAGGCTCGGCATCTGCGTATTGCTCCGGGAAACAAGGCCGCATCCCCAAGCGCTGCTGCGGGGGACGTTAACAAGGTTGTCTATTGTTGCGGTACCAGTAATGCTACTGCACTCATCAGCAGGATGGCTGCGGCGTGCCATGATTCCCTAATCGAGATTTTTGAAGAACAAGCCCCCGACATTGAGCTCAGTTCGTATATCACACCGCTACTGAAAACAATGATCGTACATGGTTGTTCCTGGGGTGAGATTTCAGAACGGCTCCAAGAGATACTTCAGACACCGGACAATGGACGGCATATTCGGCACTGGATCAGCCAATGGCTGGGTTACGGCATCCCTGACAGCGCACGAGTTCTCGGTTGCACGGAACAGAGGGTGACCCTTTTAGGGTTCGGTCAACTTAATGATGAAGAAGCACACTTGTTCAACCTGCCGCTACCGCCCTCGCTTGGAGCACGCCGCGATAAGCGTCGGCTGACCGTTACTCTAGCCTGGTTATCACCTCTCGCAGCAAGCACTCAACGCTATCGAACCGCGAGCTTGTGGTTTGAAGTTGAAGGCGGAACTCTGGCCCCCAACAGGCAAGAGGCCGATAGGCATGCAGTGCGGCGAGGAACCGTTCAGCACGAAGTGTTTGAAGGCGACTCAGCTATACCGATCTCTGATGGCGATTCCCTCACGATAAAAGTCAATTGTCGAAAAGATGCTGCAAAGATACAGGTGCCAGTGGCTTACGGTCTTGCCGTGTCTCTTGAAGTTGCCGAGGGGCTTGGCGTTGCGATATACAACGAAATTCGTACCCGTATAGCGTCTGCTGTTGAAATCCGAACGAGAGAGGGGCGCTGACATGACTAATATAACCGAAACTACCCTCGAACATACCACCCCTGAACGGGTTGTTGAATGGCTGGCAAAACGCATCCCCGGGGGTGAACTATGAAGCAAAACAACGAAATTATTCTCTACAGCACCCCGGACGGCGACAAGAAAGTTGGTGTATTGTTTCACGATGAGAATTTCTGGCTGACGCAGAAAGCGATTGCAGAACTTTTCGGCGTTGAAGTCCCGGCCATTAGCAAACACCTTGGAAATATATATGATTCAGGAGAGCTGGAGCGGGAGGCAACTGTTTCCATTTTGGAAACAGTTCGCCGGGAAGGAAACCGTAACGTCAAACGAAAGCTGGAATATTACAACCTCGACGCCATTATTGCCGTGGGGTACCGGGTCAACAGCTACCAGGCCACCCAATTCCGCATCTGGGCTACCAATACCCTGAAAGAATTCATCATCAAGGGCTTTGTACTGGATGATGAACGGCTCAAACAGGGCAAGCGGTTCGGCAGGGACTATTTTGATGAACTTCTGGAACGGATTCGGGAAATCCGGGCCAGCGAGCGGCGATTTTATCAAAAGATCACCGATATTTACGCGCTTTCAGCAGATTATGACAAAAACGCTCCCATAACCCAGGAATTCTTTGCCACAGTTCAGAACAAACTGCACTGGGCCATTACCGGAAAAACCGCCGCGGAAATCATCTACGAATCGGCAGATGCCGAAAAAATGCACATGGGGCTTACAAACTGGAAGCAGGCGCCTGACGGGAAAATCCTGAAATCGGATGTCTCTGTTGCCAAAAACTACTTGAGCGTGGCTCACATCAGAGAATTAAACCGGATTGTAACCGCCTACCTCGACCTTGCCGAAAATCGGGCTGAACGGCAGATTGTAATGAAGATGAAAGACTGGGTTCAGTTTCTGCACAGTTTTCTGGAACTTTCAAACTACCCGATTCTTAAAGACAAGGGAAAAGTAAGCGCGCTTGAGGCCAAATTGAAGGCCGAACAGGAATACGAAATGTATAGGAAGCGGCAGGACCAGGAATATATTTCCGACTTTGACCGGGAAATTAAACACATTCAGGGCAAGCAAGAGGAAGATGATGAATAAAACCTCCGAAACCGTTCTCGAACAAACCGCCCTTGACTGGTTTGCTTCCCTCGGTTGGAACACGGCTTTCGGCCCGGACATCAGCCCTGACGGTCCGGCGCAGGAACGCGAAGATTACGATCAGGTCGTCTTGGTCGGAAGACTTCAGACCGCGCTTGAGGGCATCAATCCAAACATCCCGTCGGATGCTATCGAGGAGGCAACCCGCAAAATCACTCGTGTCGAGTCGCCCGGCCTGATCGAGAATAATCAGCATTTTCATAAAATACTTACCGACGGTGTCGATGTTTCTTTTATGCAGGAGGGCACAGTGGTTCACGACAAGGTCTGGCTGTTCGATCTTGAAGAGCCGGAAAACAACGACTGGCTTGCTGTTAACCAGTTCACTGTCGTCGAGGATCGCAAAAACCGAAGGCCGGACATCGTGATGTTCGTCAACGGTTTGCCCCTGGGGGTGATCGAGCTAAAAAATCCGGCGGATGAAAAGGCGACTATCCGCCACGCGTTCAACCAGCTTCAAACCTACAAGAGCGATATTCCCGGTCTTTTTGTCTATAACGAACTGCTTGTTCTTTCCGATGGTCTCGAGGCCCGGGCTGGGACGCTCACAAGCGGCTGGGATCGCTTCATGCCGTGGCGTACCATTGACGGCAAAGAGGTTGCCCCGCAAGGCTCTGTGGAACTTGAGGTTCTGCTCAAGGGAGTTTTCGAAAAGCGGCGTTTTCTCGACCTTGTATTGAATTTCATCGTATTCGATGATGACGGGAGCGCCATTGCTAAAAAAGCTGCGGCATATCACCAGTTTCATGCTGTGAACAAGGCAATTGAATGCACCTTGTCGGCATGCGGTATCGATGCTGAGCCAGACATGTTGAATGCGCGCTTTCCGAAGCATGACGAGCGCAATCCCTTTGCGGTGCGCGAGCCGGAATCTGTTTATGGTATCGGAACTGAACACTTCGGCGGCCAACGTATCGGGGTGATCTGGCACACTCAGGGAAGCGGAAAAAGCCTTTTGATGGCATTCTTCGCAGGGAAGATCATCCGTCATCCCGCCATGAAAAATCCTACGCTGGTGATGATTACCGACCGGAACGATCTTGATGACCAGCTTTTTGGCACCTTTTCGGCCTGTGAGGATCTGCTGCGGCAAACACCTGTTCAGGCGGAAAACCGGGAACATCTGAAGGCGTTGCTTCAGGTCTCCTCCGGGGGAGTGATTTTTACGACGGTTCAGAAATTCCTGCCCGAAGCCAAGGGAAGGCAATACCCTGAACTCTCCGCGCGACGCAACATTGTGGTTATTGCCGATGAAGCACATCGCAGCCAGTATGACTTTATCGACGGATTCGCTCGCCATATGCACGATGCCTTGCCGAACGCCTCATTCATAGGGTTTACAGGTACACCTATCGAGCAGGACGACCGCAGCACGCCCGCGGTTTTCGGTGACTATATCGATGCTTATGACATTCTGCGTGCGGTCGAGGACGGCGCTACGGTGCCTATTTATTACGAAGGAAGGCTGGCGAAAATCGAACTGCAGGAAGAGGAAAAGCCGAAGATCGATCCAGAGTTTGAAGAGATTACCGAAGGTGAAGAGGAGTCAGACAAGCAGAAGCTGCGAGGCAAGTGGGCCGCTCTTGAAGCGATGGTCGGTACAGAAAAAAGGATAGCGCTTGTTGCGGAAGATCTCGTCAATCATTTTGAAGCGCGGCTTGCAGCCATGGACGGCAAGGCTATGGTTGTCTGCATGAGTCGTCGAATTTGCGTTGAGATGTACAACGCTATCGTAAAACTGCGGCCCGACTGGCATAACGATGACGACGATAAGGGTGTGTTGAAAGTCGTGATGTCCGGTTCGGCTTCGGATCATGCTGAATGGCAGACCCATATTCGCAACAAACCGCGACGTGAGGCTCTGGCTGCTCGATTCAAGGACCCGGACGATCGGATGAAGCTGGTGATCGTGAGGGACATGTGGTTGACCGGGTTCGATTGTCCATCGCTACATACGATGTACATCGACAAACCAATGCGGGGACATGGTCTCATGCAGGCCATAGCGAGGGTCAACCGGGTGTTTAAAGACAAGCCGGGAGGGTTGGTTGTCGATTACCTTGGCATTGCCGATCAGTTGAAACGGGCCCTGGCGGACTACACCGAAGCCGGAGGACACGGCAAAGCCGCAATTGACCAGAATGAAGCAGTCGCTTTGATGCTGGAGAAGTTCGAGGTGGTCGTATCCATGTTTCATGGATACGATTACGATTCCCTTCTCGAAGCGGAGCCTGAGAAGCGCCTTAGCGGTATTGCCGCTGCTATTGAACATATTCTGAGCTTGAATGAGGGGAAAAAGCGCTATCTGACAGAGGTAATGGCGTTGTCGAAAGCGTTCGCCCTCGCTGTGCCGCACGAGAAAGCTCTGGGGATACGTGATGAAGTGGGTTTTTTTCAGGAAGTTCGTGCCGGTTTGGCCAAAGCAACGGTTGAGGGCGAAGGGAAAGCCTTTGATGAACTCGATACGGCCATACGTCAGCTCGTATCGAAGGCGATAGCATCGGAAGAAGTCGTTGACATTTTCGCCACTGCGGGTTTGAAGAAACCCGATATCTCCATTCTCTCGGATGACTTTCTTCAGGATGTGAGGCAGTTGCCTCACCGGAACCTCGCGGTGGAATTGTTGAGAAAACTCTTGAACGATGAAATCAAGGCCAGCTCACGCAAAAATGTTGTTCAGGCAAGATCTTTTGCTGAAATGCTGGAGACGTCTATACGGAAATACCAGAACCGGGCAATAGAGGCGGCACAGATTATCGAGGAATTGATCACATTGGCCAAAGAAATGCGCGAAGCCCAACAGCGCAGCGAAAATCTTGGTATGACCGATGATGAAATAGCGTTCTACGATGCGCTTGAAGTGAACGACAGTGCGGTGAAAGTTTTAGGAGATGAGACCCTGAAAACGATTGCTCATGAATTGGTTGAAGCCGTTCGGCGGAGCGTAACGATAGACTGGACTGCCCGCGAAAATGCCCGCGCCCAGATTCGAGTGATTGTGAAGCGCATACTGCGCAAGTATGGGTATCCTCCCGATAAGCAGGAAAAAGCGACGCTGACCGTCCTGGAGCAAGCGGAAGTATTGTGCAAAGAATGGGCAACTGCATGATATGTGAGACCGCCCTATAAGATACCTCAACTGTTTTTTTCGGGCCACCCTAAAACCTGAGAACACACCCCAGATGATACGACGCCGGTGCGTTGGTGTCTCGTTCGTCATTGCCGCTCCCGTACTTATCGCGGTCACCGTACCACGTTTTTTCAAATCTTGCCGAAAGGCTGAAATTCTCCAGGAGCTCCAGTGAAAGAAGAGCAAAAACCGCCTCCCCTTTTCCATAGTATGACCTTATCGTGAAAACAAGAGGCAGATCATTCTCATATACATAAACCGCCGAGTCGTAATCATCGGTATGAAACCGGGTGTATCTTCCCGTAAAGGCGAGAGGACCTTTTTTAACCGAAGCCTGTTGATACACAAGCCATCCTTCCGAATAATCTTCACCACCGGGATACTCACCCTCCACAAACTTCACCTCCCCCCTTGTCCTGAGCGCCAGCATCTCCGAAATTCCGGTAATAACGTCAAGGCGTACCCTGTTCGATGTAAAGGGCACTGGTGTGTAATACTCAAGACCTGTTCCGTCACGTATTTTTTTTGCCTTCTCCTTGTACTGGTTCTGGAGCAGCAGTTCCGCCGTCAACGCCGGCGATTGTTTCCAGGTGAGAAAAATTTTCGACTCGTCGCCCGTCGAGGGCAGCCTGTAACGGCTGCCAAGCTCATGGAACCTGAATATATCATAGTAAAATCCCAAATGCAGATTCTTCAGGATTTTGGACTCAAGACCGATATAATACCCTTCCTCGTTTGCCGCATCATCGGCACGTTCAGCAAAAGCACCGGCAAAAGGAGAGAAAAAAGCATTATGATAATCTCTCACGGCAAGCACGGTGCGAATGCCGGCAGCCAGCGGAAACCTGATACCGCCTATCCATGAGAGATTTCGGTCACTGCCGCTTAATGCCGCTTCGGCAAAAAGGTTGACCTTTCCCATCAGCACATCCGCCTCGACACCGCCGATGTCAATCCATCCCTTGTCCCCCCCGGTATCTTCAAGCGGAACACTGTAGCGGTAACGCGCCCATGTTCCTCCTACAGTTCCCCTGAACATCCCTGACTGCAAAGCGTAAAGCAGATTGACCCCCGCCACCCGTTCCGTCACGTTATCCTTGTGATCGATTTCGCTTTCAGTTCGATGGTAACCCGATGTCCGGATCGTTGTCACCTGACCGTCTTTTATCGAGGCATCGATCAGGTTGTGGGAATAAAAAGCGGTAAACTCGAACGGTTCCAGACTGAGCGTTGCTGCGGCTCCCTGCATAAATCCGTTTTCCGCACTGGAGGTGTAAGGTTTCAGCCGACGTCCGGTAAGCTTCACACCAAGAGGATCAACCCCTTTTGAAAGGTACCGGCTCTGGCCGAACAGCAATCCTTGACCGATATTTACCGCGTAGTTACCCGCAATGAACTGCTTCAGAAACCCTGAACCGCTGAAGACAACGCTGAGAGATGTGAAATCATCAATATCCGGTTCTCCCACATCCTTTTCCATAACCCCGTTGACGGCAATGTCACCGTACATCACAGATAAACGGTTATATAACTTATAGTTATCACCACGGTATTTTCCTGATATAATTCCGCGGCGCTTGGGAATCTCACTGAAATACCTGCTGTACCAGTTCCCGGTTATTTCAGTTTTTTTCTTTGGCACCTTCAGTCTCAGGGGCTCAAAGGAAAGAAAGGGAGAAACTTTTTGTGTCATTTCCGCACCTATAATCTCGACAAGCTGGTCTGCGGAAGTCAAGGGCCCCCTGTTGTCACGGAAATCAATGATTTTACCTGCATCGTCAAGCGAGAGGAAAGGGATGAGCAGCAGATCTTCCCGAGTCGCGGTTCCGACAGGAATTTTTTGCTGCTTCAGTTGCTGAAGCTCCAGGAGGAGCTGCTCGATATCGCCGGGCATATCGCTCTGATCAAACAGGGCCTCAAGGTCGTCATCGGCAGCAGCCGGAAAAGAAAAAAACAGCGAAAAACAAAAAAAGGCTGGAAAAAAAGGTGCGGCAACATGTTGTTGCCGCGAGAAACAAGGAAATAACTTCATAATCAGAAAAATTTTTACCATTCAGCCGTCAGGGCGGAGAACCTTTCAGGCGGAGCTGCTTTATCTCCGTGACGGTTAAATATCGCCATGCTCCTCTTCGAAGCCCGCCTGCACGCAACCCGGCATAAGCTGTTCTGTCAAGCTTTTTCACTTCATGTCCAAGCGAACGGAACATTCTTCTCACCTGATGATTTTTACCCTCATGCATTGTAACAAGTACCCGCAAACCTCCCTGAAGAATCTTTGCCTTACAGGGACTTGTCTTTTCACCGGTATCTTTCAGCCGCATTCCGCCGGTCATCAACGGCAGCTCCAAGGCTGAAAAAGGGGTGTCAAGCTCCACAAGGTACTCCTTTTCCACCCCGGATGACGGGTGCATCAGCCCGTTAGCCAACGCACCATCATTTGTTAAAAGGAGTACCCCGGTGGTTTTCCGGTCCAAGCGACCCACCGGAAAGACACGCTCCTTTACGTCAACCAGATCAAGCACTGTCTCCCGGCCTCTCTCGTCCCGGTTGGTCGTGATGTAATTTCTGGGTTTGTTAAGCAAAATGTACACTTTTTTTTCTTCGGGCAAAGCAAGCATCTTACCGCTCACCACAACCTCGTCAACTCCGGGACGTACGGTTAGCCCCTTGGTTGTCACCGTGCCGCCGTTAACCATCACCTGTCCGGCCTCAACCAGCTTGTCGGCTGCACGCCTCGATGCTATCCCGCAAAGGGCAAGGTATCTGTTAATCCTTACCGGAGCGCCGGTATCTGCGTCAGGGTTGCTGCTGTCACTTCTTTTCATGGTCTCCGGCACCTTCAGATGAAACAAGGTAATCCTGTATTTCTTCGTCCTGGACAAGCTCCCTGATCTCCCTGAGCCTGGGAAGATCTCTTATAGACTGAAGATTAAAAAAATCCAGAAACTCCTTTGTTGTACCGTAAAGCAGAGGTTTACCGGGAGTGTCGGCCCGGCCTCTTACATCGATAAGCCCGCGTTCAAGAAGCTTATTAATGGCATAATCAGGGCTGACGCCTCGTACCTGCTGAATTTCCCCTCTGGTAACAGGCTGTTGATAGGCAATAACAGCAAGAACTTCCAGAGCAGACTGCGAAAGTTTTCTCTGAATTCTCGGGGAAAGCATGTTTTTCAGAGTGGGCTCAAGTGAGGGGATCGTCAAGAAACGGTACCCTTCAGCGATGCAGGTAATCCGGAAACTTCTTCCGGTCAAGGCATAGGCTTTGTTTAACCGGTCAACACACGCGTTAATATCGGCAATCGAAAGATCTTCGTCAAGAACCTGTCTGATATATTGAGAGGAAACAGCTTCTTCAGAGGCAAAGATCACAGCCTCGATCTTTTGTTCCGTGGAAGGCTCTTTTTGTGACACTTTGCTTTCAGAATAGTTGTGTTCCTGAAAGAAAGAACACGGAGCACCTCCATGTAAACAATGCATGGAGGTCCACGCCGGGTTCAACGCCGGATCAGGAACAGCACTCTTTTCGTAACGCCGATGAAAAGTTGTGGTCGATACCCATCCCCTTCTCGTAATTATACCAGAGCTTTTGGCAAGGGAAGTTGGCTTCGTAGAGCGCCTTTCCGATAATAACCGAGTCTACCCCGTATTTCTCAAGTGCCTTGAGTTTTCTCAAATCCTCAGAACCCGTGACACCTCCGGAAGCAGTGACCCTCATGCCGGCTTTCTCGGCAAACCGTTTTGTGCTTTCCAAACCGATGCCCTGCATCATGCCGTCACATGATATATCGGTGTAGATAATCCGCTTGACCCCAAGTTTTTTCATGTCGAGAGCAAGTTCGTAATCTTTCATGGAACAGCTCTCCGTCCATCCCTTGATTTTTGGAATACCGTTATCAGCATCAATACCGACAACTATCTGTGAAGCGGAATATCGTTTCAGCAACGTTTCAACAAGTTCGGGATTCGTCACTGCTGCGGAACCGATCACAACCCTGCTGACGCCAATATCGAGATATTGCACGACTGCCTCGACAGAGCGGATCCCTCCTCCCACTTGTACGGGAATATCAAGTGTTGAAACTATCTCCTGTATCTTCGCGAAGTTAACCGGCTCGCCGGTTAACGCCGCATCAAGATCAACGACATGAATCATTTTGGCATTCTGTTTCCGCCAGATGATCGCCATGTCACACGGGTTATCCAGATAAATCTTCTTTTTGTCAAAATTTCCGCGGGTAAGCCTCACGCACTTCCCATCCTTTATATCTATAGCCGGGATTATCAACATATCCCAAATCTCCAGGCCTGTTTTAACATTTGGCAAAATTTTCAAGTACTTTCAATCCCACATCCGAACTTTTTTCCGGATGGAACTGTAGAGCGAAAATACCACTTTTTTCAATTTCAATGGCTGAACAAAAACTTTTTCCAGCAAAAAAGGTTGTGGCCGCGATGTCTTCACCATGAGTCAGGTCACAGTAATATGAGTGTACAAAATAGAAAAACGAGCGATCCGGTATACCCCTGAACAGAACACTTTCCTTGGAATATTCAACAGAATTCCAGCCTATTTGCGGCACCTTTTCCAAATCATTTCTAAAACGAACGACATTGCCGGAAACAAAATCAAGACCTTTGTGCTTCCCTCTTTCTTCACTTTTGCTCATAAACAACTGCATACCCAGACATATGCCGAGTACATGCCGGCCTTTGTCGACATGCTCCCCGAGGGCATCGCTGAACCCTGACGCGTTAAATGAATTGATGGCATGACCGAACGCTCCCACGCCGGGAACCAGTACTTTTCGATAGTCTGCCAACTTGGATGCGTCACTGCTCACTACAGTGTCTACACCAAGATATTCAAACGCTTTTTGGACAGAATGCAGGTTGCCTGCCCCGTAGTCCGCAATAAAAATCATTAAACGGATCGTTAAGTAACTATTCCATCTGCAGCACACTCACATCTCTGTCGATACATTCCAATGTTTTCCAGATGGTCTGAAAACGCTTTTTCCCGGTTGTCGGTTCCCACACTTTTCAATACCGGCTCGAGGTCGGATGAAAACAGACGTTTTCCATGATCAAGTTTCGTTATCACAGACAACTCCCCGATCTCATCGGCCAACTCACTACGCAGCTCATCGAGTTCAGCTAATGATTCCTGTCCCGCCAGCCGTGCAAGCAATGCGTGGCAATCCAGCACCTTTTCTTCTTTTGGAAGTACGGCACGAATCACACAAAGACTGCCATCCCGGTTCAGCATCAAACCATCGGTCTGCAGAGGGTCAGGCAACACAAAATAACAGTCGGCATTATCGCTTGCGGGATTGATGCTGATCACTTTTTGCCCCTTCTCTGCATCGAGTCCCACCCCAATGAGCAGCACCGTGTCTGCATCCGGTCTCTCATTGCCGGTCAGGGCCATGGCACTCAACCGATCCAGCAGAGCTGTATTGGCTTCACCAGCTTTTTTACTGTAGGCAGCCTGAATCCGCACTCCCGAACGGATATTTTCAGGAACCGGATAATAAAGCCTGCCCTTGAAACGCCTTGCAAGACGCGCGGCTGCATACATTTGCTCAATAGTGAGTCTCGGCGAAACAACAACAGCCAGCTGTCCGGCCGAAGCAAGCATTTCTCCGGCCTCCTGAACCGCGGACTGCTCACTCCCCTTACACATGCCGTCGAGCAGTTGATAACCGAACCGGCCTTCCGCACACAGTATTGCATTATTAACGGAATCACCTTCAATGCTTTGGATCTTTACAACCCTGCCTTCGGTGGCATACACCTTCAACCCGCATCCCCGGCTGCATGCTGTACAGGTAGTTTGCACGCTTTCGGCTACCCACGGACCTGCTTCCTTCCCGGTATTCGGGGCAAGTGCCCCGGTAGGACAGACATCCATGCACATGCCGCATGCATCGCAGCCTGTTTCCTGAAGGGGGTCATCGAAGTTAGGCCCTACACGGGTTCCAAACCCCCGATCAATAAAGCTCAAAGCTCCTATGCCCCGGACTTCCAGACACATCCTCACACAACTGCCGCATGTAATACATTTATCCCCCTCGATTTTTATGAGAGGATGCCGTACATCATCATTGTAACGTCTTTTTTCACCGACGAAACGCTTCTCGTCAGCTCCGTATTCGGTTGCGTATTTTCTCAGGCCACAATCAAAGCGGGCGTTACAGCCACACTCGATGCAGCGCGACGCTTCCGCTATAGCCTGCATCTCCTCAAGCCCTTTATTGATGGCATCCCATCCCCCTTTCTCCAAACGCCGTTCAGGCGGAAATACGGTATCCTGGATTCGTTTTTTATGGGCATAACGAGGGGCATAATCCTCCATATTCAACGCCTCGATGCGCCCGCGGGAAATTGAGTATTCGTTCTGCAGCCGAACGTCCGCACCAGACAGATAGAGGTTGATGGCTTTAGCCGCCCGCTGCCCTTCACCAACTGCCCGTATGACAGTATCAGGCCCGAAAGCACAGTCACCGGCTGCAAAGATCCCTTCCTGAGAGGTAACATTGGTTTTTTCATCATAAACAAAGGTGTTCCAGCGGGTAATCCCGGGTTTTTCCGGATCATCCTGGACGCACGACATGTCGGGATCCTGACCGATCGCACTGATAATCAGATCGAACGGCAAATCCTCTTCAGACCCCTCGACAGGAACCGGACGGCGGCGGCCGGACTCATCCGGTTCTCCCAGTTTCATGGAGATGACCCGGAGATGCGAAGCCTGTCCTCTATCATCGACAAGCACTTCAGTGGGAGCTGTAAGAAACCGGAACTCCACCCCTTCTTCCATGGTCTCCTCCTGTTCCATAGGAAGTGCAGGCATTTCAGCTTGTGTTCGACGATAGAGAAGGGTTGCCTTTGCGCCCATGCGCCGGGCCACACGTGCACAGTCCATCGCCGTATCACCACCACCGATCACAGCCACTTTTTCACCGATATCGACACGCTCTCCAAGGACAACTTTCCGCAGAAAATCAATACCGCCAATCACCCCGTCAGCATCTTCATTCTTAACTCTCATCGGCTTCGCCTGATGAGCGCCTATAGCCAGCAGAACCGCATCGAAACCATCTTCTTTCAGGCTGGAAATCGTGAAATCCTCACCAAGCTTCCGGCCGGTATGCACCTCCACACCCAGATCAAGAATCGCCTTGATTTCATTGTCCAAAAGATCCCAGGGAAGACGGAACCTGGGGATTCCGTAGCGGACCATGCCGCCAAGTTTTGGCAGTGCCTCGAAAACAACAACGGCATGCCCCATCTGGCGCAGATAATACGCAGCACTTAATCCGGCAGGCCCCCCTCCGACAATCGCCACACGTTTTCCCGTATCCGGGGCGGTTTCAGGCAAAAATGCCCCATTCTGCAGCTCGAACTCGGAGGCGAACCGCTTGAGCGGGTTGATCGCAACCGGTTCATCAACCAGACCGCGGCGGCACTGGGATTCACAGGGATGTGGACAGATCCGGCCACAAACAACCGGCAGCGGATTTGACCGTTTAATGAGCCTCACAGCAGCCTCGGGATTGCCGTTGGCGATATGCGCTATATAGCCCTGGATGTCGATATGAGCCGGACAGGTGGCTTCACAAGGGGCAATGCAATCACCGGCGTGGTCGGAAAGCAGCAGCTCAAGAGCCATTTTCCTTGCGCTCGTTACTTTTTCGCTGTCGGTCCGGATCACCATACCCGGCGTAACCCGGGTACTGCATGCCGGCAACAGGCCTTTTGCCTTTTCAACTTCCACCACACAGAGAAAACATGAGGCATACGGTTTCAAACGGTCATCATAGCAAAACGTTGGAATATGAATACCGCTGGCTTCAGCCGCTTCACGAATAGTGGCCCCTGCAGGAGCTTCAACATCCTCATTATTCAGTGTAATGGTAACGGTATCGCTCATAACATCCACGTTGATCGTTTCGAATATCGGCTGGGTAAACACGCATCCTTCCAAACCTATTGAACACGAATCGCATCAAAATTACAGACTTCGACACACATGCCGCAGTTGATACAGAGTTCCTGATCGATCACCCAGCTCCCGGGTTGTTTAACCACACCGGTAATTGCATCCACCGGACAATAACGGTCACAAATCGAGCAGCCTGTACAGCGGTCTTTCACAATAGTATGGGTGATAAGCCCCTTGCACACTCCTGCAGGACACCTTTTTTCCTCAACATGCGCAACATATTCATCTCTGAAATACTTCAATGTCGTCAGGACCGGATTCGGGGCTGTCTGGCCCAGGCCGCACAAGCTTGAAGATTTCACCTGATGAGCAACGTTTTCCAACATATCGATGTCTTCCATCGTTCCCTCGCCGCCACAGATTCTGGTCAGCAGTTCTTTCATGCGAAGGGTTCCTATCCTGCAGAAAGTACATTTACCGCAAGATTCTATTTGGGTAAACTCAAGAAAATAGCGGGCAATATCCACCATACAGGACCTGGTATCCATGACCACCATACCGCCCGACCCCATGATTGCACCCGTGGCATTGAGCGCCTCGTACTCGATGGGGGTATCGAAAAGTGATTCAGGAATACAGCCCCCGCTGGGCCCGCCAAGCTGTACCGCTTTTATCGGACGGCCTGTTGAAGGGCCGCCACCGATATCATACAGTACTTCCCGGATCGTCATCCCCATCGGAACCTCAACCAGGCCGCCCCGTTTTATGGTTCCGGCCAGAGCAAACACTTTTGTTCCTTTCGATTCTCCCGTTCCGATTCCGGCATAAGCCGCACCGCCTTTTTCAATAATCCATGCCAGATTGGCCAGCGTTTCGACATTGTTAATAATCGTCGGCTTTCCAAAAAGCCCCCTGACCGCCGGAAAAGGCGGCCGGATGCGCGGCATACCGCGGTTACCTTCGACAGAAGCAATCAAAGCAGTCTCCTCACCGCAGACGAAAGCACCTGCACCTTGTTTGATTTTAACATCAAAATCAAAAGCATGCCCGAGAATGTTTTTACCAAGAAACCCGGCTATTCGGGCATCCTGAATAGCCTTGCCAAAGTGTTCGACAGCAAGGGGATATTCCGCCCGAATATACGCATATCCGAAGGAAGCCCCGATAGCATACGCGGCAATCAGCATCCCTTCAAGCACACTGTGAGGATCGCCTTCCAGCAATGAACGGTCCATGAAAGCTCCCGGATCTCCTTCATCACCATTGCAGATCAGGTATTTTTCATCTCCTTTGGCCGACCGGGCAAAGTTCCATTTAACCGCCGTGGGAAATCCTGCACCTCCACGTCCGCGCAAACCGGCTGTCTTGATCTCCTCGATCACCTCTTCCGGCGAAATACCATCCGTCAGGATTTTTTCGATCGACCGGTAACCGCCTCGCTCCCGATACTCTTCCAGCGACTTCGGATCCAGCCGTCCAACATTGCGCAAGGCGATCCTCGTCTGGCGGGTAAGATACTCCGCTCCATCCGGCTGCACGCTGGAACGGATCAAATGGTCGCCCGGCAGCGCCCCTTCCCCTCGATGGAACTTGAGAATGGCAGGAATACTTTTTTTATCGACCTTTCCGTAAAGGTAGGAACCGCCTTCGTCATCGAAAATTTCAACCATTACTTCCTCGTGGCACATTCCCACACAACCCACAGTCTTGATTTCGGTTTCAGGGGCCATATCTCGGAATGTCTCGAAAACATCTTTTGCACCCGCCGCTATGCCGCATGTGCCCTCGCCCACAATAATCGTTACCGGTGTTGATGGCTGTGCACTCATAGCATCTCCTTTTTCTTTTTACCGGGCGACTTCTTTTCAGGGGCATCGGCTTCGCTTCTTTTTTCTTCGTGGCCCGGCAGAAACTCCCCATGCTGACGGGCATGCTTTTTCAAACTTCTCTGAGCATCGGCTCCTTTCAAATTCCCAAACGTCTCATCCCCAATCAGCATGACGGGGGCAAGACTGCAGCAACCGATACAAGCAACATCTTCTATAGTGTAGCTCCCATTACGCGCCGTGTCCTCTTTTTCATCCTTGATCCCCAGGCTTTGCCTCAGAGCAGTGTTGATACGATCCGCACCGCTGACATGGCAGGCGGTTCCATGACAAACCTTGATAATAAATCTTCCGACCGGATCTAACCGAAACTGGGAATAGAATGTGGCAACACCAAAAAGCTGACTGGCACTTATATCAGTCTCGGAAACAATGATATTCATCGCTTCCCTCGGCAAATAACCGTACTCATTCTGAACCGCCTGGAGTAGAGGAACTGCCGCTGGAGCATCGCTTCCGATTTCAGCAATCCATTTCTGTACCAATACTTTATCAACCGTGGCTTCCAGGGAGCTTTGTTCCACGAAATAACCTCCTTTGTTAGTGATTTTTACGCTTGTTATCCTGAATAGACTGTAGCGTTCACACGAGAATCAGCATCCATGCATTCGCGTGTCCCGCTCGTCGCTACTTTTTCGACCCCGAAACCCGATCCCGACCCCGATCTCCGAAAGAGAGAAAATCGGGGTTCGCCGTCGCTATCGGAATCGGGAATCGATCTTTTCTCTTCCTTGATCCCTTTTTCCCTCGCTCAGTCCCTTTTGCCAACTGCCTACTGCCAACTTTCCCCTTTTTGACTTTTTACTTTTGAATTTTGACTTGTCGCTGTCACTACTCTTCCGACCCCGATCTCCGATTATTTTTTCCCGCTTAACACTTAGCACATAGCACCTAATACCTTCCCTCTTTTTTATTCCTTTGCTGAATTAGAAACAACAATTGCCTACCCACACATACCGATCAACAAAAACGATCGGTACCGGTGGAACAGGCAATTGTTGCGGGAACTTCTATTGACAACTAACATTCTTTACCCGTAAACCTTCGGCGAATATCTTCCACACGGCTCCTGTTGACCCCAAGATCGGAAAAGCCAAGTCTTGACGAGGACCGCACCTGAATAGCCCCCGAATCATTATCCAGGCGAAACTCGACATCATCTACAAATCCAAACAAAGGCACCGTAAATGTCGACCAGATATAATTATCCTTGTCACTTCGCACTACTCCCCCCATATCATCGACCACCGTTTTAAGATGGTTCCATGCGTCGCCGGGTTTCATTGGCTTAAACAATATCGGCTCTATCCACTCCGGTGAACCGGAACGCTCACTGCATACACAGTTCGGCGTTCCAGGGCAGGGTCTAAGCTTTCCGTCAATGAGGTCAGGCTTTTCAGACGGCTGCGGCCACAAGCCGGAAACCGTGCTTGTAAAAGTCTTGAGCAGGTCGTTGATTATGTCCATAGCTGTTTTGTTTTTTTGTTACATGCCTTTTCAGTCCCTGTCCGTCCTTCCTCAGTCATCTTCCGGTCGGGATGTTTCATCGGTAAACCGGGATCCCCCCCTGTTGTCCTGTGATGACAAGTCACCTGCCTGGCGACCATGCATAAATGCATATACTGTATTTTAAAAATACACACCTTTTATTCTGAATAAAACACCTGCTTACAGGAAGACCTGCAACACCATCCACCAGAGAGGCAGTGTCAGAAAAGAGAGCACGACCCCTACGGCAACCATCAGGTTGGCCAATGGCGGGTTGATACCATGCTCAGCGGCGATGATACCTGCCGTGATCATGGGCGGCATTGCCGCCTCGAAAAGCGTCACTCTGACCGGCAGCCCTTCGAGGCCGAGAATCTGGACATAGAGGACATAGATTACCAGGGGCGCCAGCAGCAGTTTGAAACCCAGACCCAGGGCAAGGTTACGAAGATTTCCCTCGAAATGGCCAGGATGGAACTGATAACCCACTGAAAACAGCGCCAGCGGAGCCAGCGTATCACCCAGGCGCCCAAGCACCGCAATAAGCCACTCAGGGTAATCAACAGGAATTAGCGCTACCGAAATCACCAGAGCGACAAAAGGCGGAAAAGAAACAATGCGCTTGAGAACATCCCCGGCGGACGGCATGCCGTCCGAATAGATCCCTGCAACGGCAATCCCGAACGTTGAAAGCACCATGAAAGAACCAAGCTGGTCAACGATGATCCCGCTCACCAGCCCTTCTTTGCCGTAAAACACCTCGATCATCGGCAGGCCGACAAAAGAGGTATTGCCCAAACCGCCTGTCAGCATCAGCACTCCGACAGTACCCCGCGGCAGTTTCAGTAACCGCCCGAGGAGAAGGAAAAAAGCCGCGCCCAACCCGAAGTGCAGCCACGGCATGGCTGCCATATACAACACGTCGATCGACATGCTGAGATTGCGAATGGATAAAAGCGTAATTGCGGGAAGTGAAACATGAATGATAAAACTGTTGAGCACCGAAGGAGTGTTCTGCGGCATTCTTTTAACGTTCCGCAGCAGCACCCCGGCAAGAAAACAAATTATAAGAAGGAAAAAATTATGCATGCGACAAATGTCAAAGTCAAAATTCAAAACTGACCCGAATGCGCTGGTTATCAAAAGGGTGCCCCTGTAGATTGCCGTGAGTCCTGAAACCTCTTTATCCGTCCAGCGAGATATAGTCAGGTTGCACAACAAAAAAAATTAAGGGCACCTCTAAAAAGTGTCATGAGCGAGCAAAGTGTAAGGTGGACGGAGCACAAAAACCCTCTCCTATCCGACCAACGCAGCAATTTGGGCGCGCAATAAGTTTTTAGAGGTGCCATAGAGGTTCGCTAACGCATAATCTTATTTTTGTACTCTTCCAGGCTCGCCGTCAGGCAGCTTACAAGCTCGGTTGCAACCCTCAGAATCTGTTTCTGATCAAAATCCTGTTTTCTCATCTGCTGATAAAACTGACGAGCCAGATTAACGGCGAGGGTTTCAGAATTCCCGGTGGGAACTACGATGGTATCAAACGTAAAGACAATATTATCGACATGTTCATCCTGCATGACAACCTCCTTTGTTTCAGGTTTGCTATTTGAAAGAAAATCAATACTCTTTTCACATTCATACCGCGGTTACACAACTTAAATTGAGCGATTGTCGAACATGCCAACTTACTATTAGCTTTTGTTGAAACGCTCAGTTTAGAGACAAGTAACATTCAGCACGGAGACAGGCTCAGATTCATCACCTGCTGTGCAGCAACGACAACCCTGTCAGCCAGAACCTCTACGAACGCATCCGAATCGTTAAGGCAGGAAATATAGGTAGTTGTGCCAATTCCACTCTTCTCGAGTGCTTGCTTTGCCCTCAAAATGGTTTCATTGCCTTCGGCAAAGTAACCCGCGGAAAAAAGGACGACGTGGCCGGCATCGCCTGCTTTCAATTCGTCAAGTACCTGCTCGAGTGACGGCATTGTCCACTTTCCGCCAACATCATGGTTCAAATAGGAGATAACAACATGTCCAAAAGGATTTCGTGCATCGTTCATGACGGACATCCGCAGCGTCTCGGCAAACACCGCTGTCTCTTCCTGTCCGGTGTGAAATGATGGGGAAAAACCTTTTGTATCGGCGACAAGGGTTCCGTGAAAGGCAAGAACGAGAACCGGTTTATCGGCACCAACCTTTGAATTGCAGTCGGCGTGCCGAAAAATGTGGTCAAGATAAACTCCCAGCAGCGCCTTGTCCTGCCAGAAACGGCTGACAACTTTTACGTTTGCCAGCTCATCATCCTTGTAAGCATTTGTCAGGAAACTGCAGATTGAGCCGCAGGCCAGACGGTTTTCCACCGGTGACATATACAGCATAATCCGGGCATCATAATGACAGGTATTGCCGATAACATCTTCTACAAAAGGGGGGGTCGCGGAAAAAGCAGGAAAAACCTCAAAAGAAAGCGATCCCCTTTCAGGATGCCGTGCAAGTTTCCCGGATATACCGGAGACCTGCTTACGGGTAACCGAGTTATGTGGTGAAACGTAATTGATCCTGTTGAACCTCGATCTGTTTTTCAGGCCGGAACCCAGTGATATCAAAAACTGAAGCGGTTTTGGAATCCTCATTACTTCGGATGCATGGGCAAGGGTATAGCGGGTCATGGCGAAATTATCCATAAAACCGGCAGTTTCCGCCTCTCCGTGCGCAACTATGATAACAGCAATTTTTTTTGTCAACTGCCAATTTCTCCCCTCGTCACTTGTCCCTACTCTTTTGCCAACTGCCCACTGCTGACTGCCTATTGGCTCCATTTTGACCCCGAAACCCGATACCGACCCCGATCTCCGAAAGACAAAAATCGGGGTTCGCCGTCGGTATCGGTAATCGGGATTCGGTAATCGGTAATCGGTAATCGATCTTTTCTCTTCCTTGATTCCTTTTTCCCTTGCTCATCACTCATTGCCTACTGAAAACTGCCAACTGGTTTTCCCTTTGCCAACTGCCTACTGAAGACTGCCTACTGATTCCCCTCTGCCAATTCAATCTGCAGCACCTTCCGCAACTATCGCTTCCATGCCTTCCTTGAACCTTTCCTCGGGTTTCAGAACAACGCTGTCGCCTTCATCGAGACCGCCAAGAATTTCAACGTAGTTTATATCGGCCGCACCGGTGATTATCTTCTGTTTCTCGAGATGCCGCTTCACGATTTTCCATACATACTTCTGCCGCAGTTCCTCAAAAACAGAACTCTTCGGAACCAGTAACGCACCTTCGCGCATATCGTATATGATATTCGCTGTCGCCGTCATTCCGACCTGTATACCTTCAACGGATTCATCAAGTTCCAGGTAAACTTTTGATGTTTTGGTAACCCTGTCCGTCTGGGGAACCACTCGGGAAACTCTCGCCGAAAAACGTTTTTCCGGCAGAGCATCCAGCGCCACGGTGGCGGACTGTCCTGTTTTCAACCGGGGAACATCAAGCTCATCAACCTCAACGTTGATGATATAGCTGGTTGTATCGATAACCCTGGCAACAAGGGTGTTGCTGACAATATAATCACCCGCTTTTGCTTCCTGCAACGTTAGAACTCCTGAAATAGGAGCGCTGACCACCAGCTTTTTCAGATCATCCTGACGGCTTTTCAGCTGCAGCTCCCGCTGCTGTAACAGCTCCTTTGCCTGGATGTACTTCTTTTCGGCATCATCCAGTTCCTGACGGGAAATCGCCCCTTCCTTCAAAAGGTTACGATTTCTTGTCTGCTTGACACGCAGATCATCTGTTTCCGACCTTTGTTCCGCATACGCAGCTTTCGCCTCCTCTACAGCCAGCTGTAAACGGCGCTCATCAAACACAAGGATCCTGCGGCCTTTTTCAATCCATTCCCCCTCATGAGCGCCGATAAAACCTACCGTCCCGGATATTTCACTACGCAAATCAGCCATCCCATCGGCATCAACATAGCCTGTCGCATAAACAGCCTGTACAAGTCCCTTTTTCTTTACCGAAAAGGTCTCCACAAAAACGGTATTCCCTCTTGTAACGAGGTAGATAAACGTTATGACAAAAACGATACCGAGAACAATGGTATACTTGGGCAGTATTTTCCGTAGTGTCTGCATAGATGAAAGGTGCAAGCTTTATAATTGTGATCAGGAAGTTAAGAGTTTCCTGATTTTTCTCCTTGTCAACCTTGGTTTTTCGATAATTTTATCAATCTTTAGGGTCAAGTGAAACACAGGGCATCTCTATAAATTATCGTGTGCGACTTGAGTACAAGGCGGACGGAGCGGAGAAACTCTCCCCTATCCGATCAACGATGCAATTGAATCGCGGAATAAAGGGCACCTCTATAAATTGTCGCGAGCGCCTTGAGTACAAGGCGAACGGAGCGCAGAAACCGGAGTGTACACAGAGTACATGAGGATTTCGAGCACCGATCAACGAAGTAATCATGGTGCGCAGCAAATTAATAGAGGTGCCCTACATTCGGGACGCCTGTGTATGTTTCCCGAAAATAGTATTAATTTGTATGCAGCATGAGCGAATATCAAGATCTTCAGAAAAGCTTCATGGAAACCGTCAGGTTTGACGCCGACGGCGTGGTGCCGGCTATCGTTCAGGACCATGAAACCGGTAAAGTACTGATGATGGCCTGGATGAACCGTGAAAGCCTTGAAATGACACTGAAAAACAAGAAAGCTTGCTACTGGAGCCGCAGCCGTCAAAAGCTATGGCTTAAAGGTGAATCTTCAGGCAACATGCAGGATGTTCATGATATCCTGATTGACTGTGACGGCGACACACTGCTTCTGAAAGTTTCCCAGAAAGGAGGAGCCTGCCATATGGGCTATCACTCTTGTTTTTACCGAAAAGTGCAAGACGACCTTTCCATGGAAATCTGTGACACCTTGATGTTTAACCCTGAAGATGTTTATGGCAAAAAAAGCTGAAGAGCCGGTCAGCCGGTTAAAAGAAACCGCACAATCCCTTTTCAGATCGAAGTCGCATGCGTCAATACAAAATATGTTTGATGAAGTTGCGCCCACCTATGATTTTCTTAATCATCTTCTGAGTCTCGGCATCGATAACTACTGGCGGTCACGTGCCGCCAAAAAGGCCAAACAGCTTATCGGGGCAAATTCCGCTCCGGCCGTCCTGGATGTGGCGACCGGCACAGGAGACCTTGCCCATGCCATGTCAAAAATCCCCGGTTCAAAGGTTACCGGAATCGATCTTTCAGGAAAAATGCTCTCTCTTGCCAGAGAAAAGTACCCTTCCATCACCTTCATGGAGGGATATGCGGAAAAACTTTCCTTTCACGGCGCATCTTTCGATATTGTCAGCGCAGGATTCGGCGCAAGAAACTTCGAGAACCTGCTTCAAGGTCTCAGGGAATTTTACAGGGTTCTCAAGCCGGGAGGGCACACCCTGATTATTGAACCGATGATCCCCAGAAACCCGGCACTGAAAAAGCTTTTCCTTGTTTATTTCAAAAAGATACTCCCGAAAATAGCTCGGCTTTTCAGCAAATCACGCTTTGCTTATGATTACCTGCCGCACTCGGTTGAGGAGTTTCCTCAGGACGAGGCATTTATCGCTATATTAAGAGAAGCCGGATTCCGCAAGGCGAAGTACTTCCCAATGACTTTTGAAACGTCTATACTCTATATAGCGCAAAAATAAGGGCACCCATAAACTGCTCCTGCAGCGTATCAGCCCCCAATTGCCTACTGCCTACTACTGCTTCACTTACGTGAAAGCTCTTCTTCTTAGTTCAGCAATGAGTGCTGAGAGAGAAAATCGGGGTTCGTCGTCGGTATCGGTAATCGGGATTCGGTAATCGGAAATCGATCTTTTCTTTAATGCCAACTGCGAACTTCTTGTCTTGTCACTCGTCACTATTTGCCTACTGGCTACTGCCAACGTTCCCCTTTTTGACTTCTTTTGAATTTCGACTTTTGACTTGTCACCTCGTCACTGCTCATGCAGCATCTCTTCAAATTCATTTTCGGAAATCACTGTTACACCAAGTTCCCTGGCTTTCTCCAGCTTGCTGCCCGACTCTTTTCCAGCTACGACCAAGTCGGTATTTTTACTGACCGACGAAACCACTTTCCCGCCTCTCTCAAGCACAAGCCCGGCAGCTTCATCACGGGTATAGCGCTCCAGGCCTCCGGTAAAAATCACTTTCAGCCCCTTAAAATTGAGATTCACCGGCACCTTCGGCGTTTCAGCTGCAAACCGAACGCCGGCCTCTCTGAGTTTTTCTACCACTGCAGTTGCCGACGGTTTGTTGAAAAACTCATGGATACTTTCAGCGATAACCGGTCCGATATCGGGAACTTCCGACAACTCTTCGACCGAAGCCTCGCGAAGTTTATCAAGCGACGGGTACGCCGCCGCAAGTTCACGGGCTGTGGCAAAACCAACATGACGGATACCAAGGGCGAACAGCACACGATCGTACCCCTGCTTTTTGCTTTCCTCAATCGCCTTCAGCAGCTTTGCCGCTGACTTTTCCGCCTGCCGCTCAAGATTCGTAAGCTTATCTTGGGTCAGGCTGTAGAGGTCGCCCGCGTCGCCAACCAGCCCGCTGCTCACAAGTTGTTCAACAATTGCCCTGCCCAGTCCGCTGATGTCCATGGCATTACGGGAAGCAAAATGCTCCAGACGGGCCCTGACCTGTGCGGGGCACCCTTCTTCATTGGGACAGTAACAGTTTACCTCGTTCACCGGTCTTTCCAGGGATGTCCCGCATGAAGGACAGGCCTCAGGGACAACTATGGGCACAGCGCTGACCGGACGCTCTTCCATGACCACACTGATAATCTTTGGAATAATCTCGCCGGATTTTTCAATTAAAACGGCATCGTTCAATCGAACATCGAGGCGCACTATCTCATCAAGGTTGTGCAAGGTAGAACGGGAAACCGTCGTCCCGGCGAGTTTCACCGGTTCAAGTTGGGCGACCGGCGTGATGGTACCAAGCCGGCCGACCTGGAAAACCACTTTCTTGACAACTGTCTTTGCCCTCTGCGCCGGGTATTTATAAGCTATCGCCCACCGGGGACTTTTCGAGGTTGCACCAAGCTCTTTCCAGAGAACAATGTCATCGAGTTTAAGAACTACGCCGTCGATCTCGTAAGGAAGCTTCCAGCGTTTTTCCCCCCATTGACTGATGAACCCGTGCATATCTTTCAGGTTATAGCACAAACGAAAGTTTCCGTCCGTATAAAAACCCAGCTTTTTGAGCAACGTCAGCCGCTTGTAATGACTCGGTTCTTCGACAGCCTCGCCTTTCATATAGTACGCCACAAAAAAAAGCTTTCTGCGAGCAACCTCTGCAGAGTCCTGCAGTTTCAGGGTGCCTGCTGTGGCATTTCTGGGATTGGCAAACTGCTCATCTTCAGACCGGATCTCATTGAGAGCTGCGAAATCATCCTTGCGCATAAACACCTCTCCCCTTACTTCGATCTCCCCGCTGCCGGCCTGAAAAAGCTGTTCCCCGGAAAAAGAACCAAGACGCAGGGGAACGGACCGAAGGGTCTTGATGTTTGCTGTAATATCATCCCCCTGTGATCCGTCCCCCCGGGTAGCACCGCGCACCAAAAGACCATCGCGATAAACAAGGCTTACGGCAACCCCGTCAAACTTCAGCTCGGCGACAAATGCCGGGCGGCTTTCATAGTGCTCAGGCAAAAGATTCAGCACTCTTTTGTAAAAATCACCAACTTCTTCAAGTGAATAGGTATTGGAAAGGCTGAGCATTCGTTCAGGATGACGAACGGTTGGAAACTCCTTGGTAATCTGCCCTCCGACACGCTGGCTGGGACTGTCGGGAGATATCAGCTCAGGGAACTCCTTTTCGAGCGCAACAAGCCTTTCAAGCCTCTTGTCGAACTCGTAGTCCGAAATCTCGGGCTGTGCGAGCACATAATAAAGATAGTTGTGGCGATTGATCTCTTTTTTTAACCGCTCGATCTCTGCTGCGGCATCCTCTTTACGCATACCATCCGCTCCAGAATTGATCATTGGATATCATGCATTCATGACCTTACCTTGTTGAGGACATGGCCCACCCGGCAAGGTTCTTGATAAACGAGACAGAGCCGCCAATCCCCAGTTTGTCATATGTTGCTTTCAGCACTCTCGGATACCGCCAGGCAACTTTCAGCAGAACGGTCACAAAATCATCCAGCCGCATCTCGTCGCGGAACATGGTCTGCCGGTAACGCTGCGGAAGACCGTCAAGAACAATCATCACCTCGTTCATCAGTTCATTGACAAAGCCGGGCGTATCAGTCCCGGCGTCATAGCACATGTATTTCATGAGATTTGCCATCGATGCCACATTCGGCTCATAAGCACTGATCTTTTCGAGTGAACCGCGCTCAAGGCTGTCCATCCCCAGTGCCCTGTCAAGGCCCTTTGTCAAATGCGGAAGGTTGCGCACCATCGAGCCGAAGCCGCAGAAAGTCAGCGGTGAGCCGAGTGTCGCCGCATCACCGAACAGCACAATGTTATCATCAGCGATTTTCCTTGCCGCTGTGAACCCGTCGTGGGAGTATGCCGGAATGATTCCGAAAACCGGGCGATGAACCTTGAAATCCTCCGAAAGCTTTTTGTAATCCGGCAGCTTTCGAAAGTATGTTTCAAAAAGGCCAAGGAGCGTCTTGTCGTTATCGGATTCAACGGCATCGTAGAAAAAAAGGTAGGTAACATACTCTTTTCCCGCTGCGGGGAACCCTTCCCAGATCAACTGACGTCCGCCGCCTGCCGAGGTATCTGCCGGCTCAATGCTCACGAGGATTTCCCCGACATCGTAATCCAGATCAACGAACCCGCTGGCAATGGTACCCACGGTCGGACAGACATGCGTCTGTGGACGCCCGTCGTTAAGCTGCATGGCAACAGGGGAAAGTATTCCCATGACATCAACAAGTACTTTTGCCCTGAAAAAAAGAATCTCTCCTTCCGGGTTTTCAACTTCTACAACAACATGGCCGGGAAACTTGTAGCATCGTCTGAACGTTGTCCGATCAAGAATAACGCTCCCCTTTTCGGCGGGAATTTTTCGCTTGGCTATCCCAAGAAGGCGATTGGCATCGACTGCACAGTCAAGCACATTATCTATGTAGAGCCTTTTTTGAGCGCCGTTTTCAACAAAAAACTCAACCCAGCCGGTCCTGTAACTGCGGACTATGACCGCATCAATCTCTTCGGAAGAAAACACCCCCGTTTCCTCAAGCTTCTCAAGCTCCTGACGAGATATATTCCAGTCCCTCGTTGAACTGCCCGAAACATGCCTGTCGACAAGCATAACCCTGTGACCGTACCGTTCCGCCATAACAGCCGCATGAAGCAGCCCGAGAGTTCCCCCGGCATAAAAAATATCATAATCGCCGCTCACGGTCACTCCTTCAGGAAGCGCACTGCCGGGCAGAACCGCATCGCCGGAAGCAGCCTTGCGAGTATACTCCCAATAGCGATCGAGTTCAATAATCCTGCGCAGGTATTCTTCACCGTCTTGCAGGCCCGAAAAATATCTGTGCACAAGAGGATGGGTATGTTGTATCTTCTCGAGCATTATTCACCTGTATGTATTATGGGTGTCTACTGAGTCAATTCGACCCCGATTTCCAAAAGTAACAAGTGACGAGTGACAAGTTAGTTTAAAGCACTTGTCACTTGTTTCTCGTTACTCGTCACTGCGCGCCAGCGCCCCGCCGTCGCTATCGGAATCGGGAATCGATCTTTTCTCTAATGCCAACTGCGAACTTCTTGTCTTGTCACTTGTTCCTCGTCACTTGTCACTATTTCGCCGACTGCCAACTTTCCCCT
>JANQGE010000011.1 GCA_028277485.1 Chlorobium sp. | reverse complement strand
TGCTAACTGCTAACTGCTAACTGCTAACTGCTAACTGCTAACTGCTAACTGCTAACTGCTAACTGCTAACTGCTAACTGCTAACTGCTAACTGCCAACTGCCAACTATCCTTTTCATGCATTCTGCAATGCGTAATAGCTTTGTTTGCCTTCGGTACAGAGTTTGATGGCTCCCGAGCGAACAAGGGCAACAAGCGTTTGCATTGCCTTCTTCATAGGAATCCCGGCAAGCGAGCTGAACTCTTTTGCTGTAATGGTTGCATGCTTTTCCAGATAACCCAGCAGCATTTTTTCGTGTGTGCCGAAAGAGAGCAACAAGGGGTCGCGGACCGATTCCATCAAACAAACCCTATCGGGCGTTGCTACTTTGTTGTGGCTGTCTTCACGCATATACACTTTTTTTCTGGTCAGTGTTTTCAGGGTATCAGGGTTACGCTCGGTTGCAATATGATAGTGGGGTTTATCGCTGCTTTCAGGTACAATGACCATGAGCACCAGCCGCTTTTTGTATTCTATGACTTCCGTTTCAATCTGAAGTTCAGGCTCGACATGCAGTCTCACCGCATCGTGGATTACCTCAAGCATTTCTTTCTCGCTATGAATGCCGGTTATCCTTTTGTCGTCATCCACTCCAATGAGAATGACACCTCCTTCGGTGTTGGCAAAAGCAACGATGGATTTTGCGATTTTTGGCGGGGAATGCACCAGTCGTTTGAACTCGGTATTCCTTGATTCTCCCTGCCCGATGATGTCGAGCAGAGGCATGTTTTCAAGCTGGGACCAGGTAAGTGACATGGTGTTTTATGGGCTTATTCCGATTTCATATGGGGGAAGAAGATTAATTGCATTTGATAGAAAAGGAGAAATGCCTTGTATAGTGCATAAAATAAGGGTTTTGGTGGACTGACTATTCAATAGAACATGTGCCATGGATCGTTTTTTTGTATATTTTGATCCATATACGATTCACAACATGCCTTAACAATGCACTATGAAAGTTTCTATCCTCAAACGTCCGCTTGCTGATAACAAGATCGGTCTTTACCTGCAATATTCAAAGTCTATCCGAAAGCCGGACGGCAAGACAACACGGCGAGAAGCTCTCGGGATGTTTCTCCACGGCGACAAGCGGCTGACCCCTGAGCAGCGGCAACATAACCGGGAGACGGAGAAAGTCGCTGAAATGGTCAGGGCACAGCGTATGCTCGAAGTGCAGTCCGGCAGGTTTGGCTTGTCGAGAGAGGGCTCCGGTATCATGCTCTCGGATTACTTGACAAAAGCTTCTGGTATGGATGGCAGGGCGTACAGCACAAAAATGGCATGGAAAATGATGATCGATTGTGTCAAAGCCGCCGGCATTGATATGCCAATAGGAAATCTCGAGGTCCGACACTGTTCGGAATTTAAACGCTGGATGCTGGCGCGGGTCAAGTCCGGTAAGTGGAAGCAGTCAACGGCTTCGCACGAGATGAGTTATTTCCGGGCCGGGTTGCGCCGGGCGTACCGGGAAGGTTTGATCCGGGAAAACCTTGTCGAACGCTTCGACACGATCCCCATGGGGCCGAGGGCGAAGATCGAGTTTTTGACCAGGGACGAACTCACCCGGTTGCTGCAAACGCCGACGAAGTATTCCGGAACACGGAAAATTGCGTTTTTTGCCGCGCTGACGGGGCTCCGCTCTTCGGAGATCCGGGATCTGGAATGGAAGGATATCAAGGACCATGAGGGCGGCTCGGCGGTGATGTCCTATTTTCAGCGCAAGACAAAAAAATCGAAGTCGCGGCCGATGCCGTCCCAGGCGCGGGAACTCATCGGCAAGCGCGGCGACGGCAAGGTGTTTCCGCACGTGATCGCACAGACCCACCTGAACACTCAACTGAGGCGCTGGGCCGCCGATGCCGGGATCGACAAGCACCTGACTATGCATTGCATGCGTCACACCTTCGCCACGCTGCAGCTTGCGGCCGGAACGCCCCTGCACGTTGTTTCGGATATGCTCGACCACAGCTCGATCAAGATGACCGAGGTCTACGCCAAGATCCTCGACGAAGCCGTTGCCGAGGCCGCCGAAAAGATCAGGATCGATGCGCCGATCGAGCAACCTGCCCCGTTGAGGCTGGTCAAGTCTTGACGCGACGGATTGACGACCGCGTCCCCCGAATGCGTGACGCCCTCGCTGTTCGGCGAGCGTGGCGGTTCGCACGATGACGATGCCGCGGTCATGCTTGCGCTCGATGCGGTACGAGCGTTACGGCTCTGGAACCCTTCGCCTTGCCATCGAGTCGGCCAGAGGCTGGAAGCAACGTATGGAAAAGCTTTCTCCACGTTACACGACGCGGCGGGAGGATATCATCGAGGTGAGAGGGTGGGATATTTCCTTCCTTACTGCGGGTTTACGTATCTTTCCCGTAATGCGCGGTGCACATCCTTACCAAACTCAAAGCGGTAATCCGGCTATGGCGAATCCTGAGCATGTGGCGATCCTCAAGCAGGGGGTTGAGGTATGGAATAGTTGGAGATGGGAAAATCTGGGAATAGTCCCTGATCTCCGTGAAGCCAATCTCGGCGGAACCAATCTCAGCGGAACCAACTTCAGTGGAGCCAATCTCATGAAAGCCATTCTCTGTAAAGCTGATCTCAGCAAAGCCCATCTCAGCCGAGCCGAACTTAGCGGAGCCGATCTCAGCCGAGCCGAACTCATTGAAACAAATCTAAGTAAAGTCAATCTCAGAGGAGTTGATCTCAAGAATGCAAGGTGTTTTCAAACAATTTTCGCTAATGTTGATCTCAGTGAAACCAAGAATCTTGATAGTGTTGATCACAAAGGCCCCTCGTCTATCGGCATCGATACCCTCTATAAATCGAAAGGAAATATCCTTGAAATGTTTCTCCTGGGCTGCGGCGTGCCGGATCAGATGATCGAGTATACCAAATCACTTACGGCTAACCCGATTGAATACTACTCCTGCTTTATCAGCTACAGTCATAACGACCATAACGACGAGGAGTTTGCGAAGCGACTATGGGAAGGGCTACAGGCGAAAAATGTTCGGTGCTGGCTTGCTTGTGAAGACATGAAGATCGGCGCTGAGATTCGTACAACTATAGACGAGTCGATTCGTGTACATGACAAGTTGCTTATCATCCTTTCAAAGCATTCGGTAGGGAGCGAATGGGTTAAGGATGAAGTTGAACATGCCATTGATCTCGAAAAGGAACGGAAGCAAAGTGTTCTATTTCCGGTCAGAATAGATGAAACGGTTATGGAAAGCAAAACCGGGTGGTCTGCGAATGTTCGCCGGCAGCGGCATATCGGCGATTTCACCCGGTGGAAGGATCACGACGCGTATTCGAAGGCTTTCGAGCGGTTGTTGCGGGATTTGAAGGCTGAGGGATGATAATGATTCGAGATTTGGTATTTTGAAGTATAATGAGTATTGGGATTGTGACAGCACATGAACAAGATGTGAGAGATAAATGATCGAAGGCTCTGATAAAAAAAACGGGATGCCTGCTTGTAGGATAAGAGCTGCGGATGTCTTCTGCGGTGTCGGCGGCCTCACCAGGGGACTGGAAGATTCGGGTATCGAAGTGGCTCTTGGCATAGACATCGATCCGGCATGTGAATATCCCTATAACCAGAACAACGACGCTACGTTTCGCTTGAAATCCGTCGAAAACATAGATGCTTCGGATTTGAGAGAAGCTTTCGGTGATGTTGATTTCAGGTTACTTGCGGGTTGTGCTCCATGTCAGACTTTTTCGTCATACAATCAAAAGGCCGATGTGTCGGACGAGAGGTGGTGGCTTCTTCGTCATTTTTCCAGACTCGTTCGAGAAATCAAGCCTGAATTCGTCACGATGGAGAATGTGCCGGGACTCGAGAATCATGAAGTTTTCGAGGAGTTTCTGAACGATCTCGACTGTAGTGGATATGACGTTGATTACAGTGTCGTGAATTGCGTGGAATATGGAATACCTCAGTACAGAAAAAGACTTGTTCTCCTGGCCTCACGGCTTGGTCGGATCGAGTTGTTGACTCCCGAGCGATTCGGGGCTGAAAGAAAGTCGGTAAGAATGGCTATTGGGGAACTTCGACCAATAGGAGCTGGAGAGTCTGATCCAGAGGACCCGCTCCATCGAAGTAGTGTTCTTTCGGATTTGAACATGAAAAGAATGAAAGCATCGAGGCCAGGAGGGACCTGGAGAGACTGGCCGAAAGAACTGGTTGCCGGATGTCACAGAAGCGAAAGCGGCAAAACCTATCCCGGCGTTTACGGTCGAATGGAATGGGATGCCCCTTCACCGACATTGACAACTCAGTTTTATGGCTTCGGAAACGGTAGATTCGGTCATCCTGAGCAAGACCGGGCCATTTCGCTTCGTGAGGGAGCCGTACTTCAGACATTTCCCGGTGATTACAAGTTCGTCACTCCTGGAAAGAAGGTCAACAAGAAGGCTCTCGGTCGTCTCATAGGTAATGCGGTGCCCGTCAAACTGGGAGAGGTGGTCGGGAAGAGCTTTTTATGTCATATTGCCAGCCTTACCCAAAATCAAAGTGAATCGATATAACCAGGCTTTCTATGCAAGATGTCTATAAAATGACGGTCGATCTCAATGTCCTCGAGCACTTAGGGATCAATCTTTACAGTAACATTGCCGCTGTTTTGACGGAGGCTGTGGCAAATGCGTGGGATGCCGATGCGGAGAAAGTGGAAATCAATGTGGACTCTGAAACGAAATTCATCGAGATCAAGGATGATGGCGTTGGAATGTCCATCGGTGACATGAATGATAAGTACCTCAGGGTTGGGTACCGTCGAAGGGAAGAGGATCCGAAGACTGGACAATGGACCGAAAAAGAACGACCGGTGATGGGCAGAAAGGGCCTTGGGAAGTTGTCCCTTTTTTCTATCGCCAACGTAATCGAGGTTCAATCAGCAAAGAATGGTGAGGCACATGGATTGAGGATGACAGTCGACGGTATACACGAATCTGTCAAAAACAAGGAAAAGCATTACAGTCCCGAACCGTTACCACAGGATCAGATTGACGTTACCAATGGAACCGTAATTCGTCTGAGAGACGTCAAACGTCAACGTCTTGGCCGAGGAACCACAGCTTTGAGAAAACGGCTCGCTCGACGTTTTTCCGTTATCGGAGAAAAATATGGATTCCAGATATTTATCAATGGGGAACCAATAAGTCCTGCAGATCGAGGTGACTTATCGATTGTCCAGTTCCTATGGAGTTTCGGAGATAAGACGCCCTACATTTCTTCTGCCGGACAATTAATGGATAGCGAGTCTCTTCCAGCCAGGCTCGTTGATTGGGATAATGACTGGGCTGTCAGAGGGTGGATCGGTACCTCACGTTTTCCAAAGCAACTTGACAGCGATGACGCTGGTAATCTGAACAGCATTGTCGTGTTCGCCAGAGGGCGACTCATTCACGAGAACATCCTCGACAAACTCAATGATGGTCGACTCTATACGAAATATCTGACCGGACAAATCGAAGCCGATTTTCTCGATTCCGATGATGCGCCCGATATCGCGACGAGTGATCGACAGCGTATCAATGAAGACGACCCGAGATATACTCGACTCATATCCTTTTTAAAAACACAGCTCACGCAAATCGAAAAGCGCTGGAATGAATGGCGCCGATTGCACGAAGTCGAGAAGGCAAAAGAAATTTCTCCCGCATTGGTGGATTGGTTGAATCTATTGCCGGAAGGATTTAGAAAAAGTGCCGAAACCCTCATAGCGAAACTCAGCGCATTGCCTTTCGACCGAGAAGAAGATAGGTTGCTTATGTACAAGCACGGTATATTGGCATTTGAACGGATGAAACTGCGAGGTTCTGCCGATGAGTTGGCTAAAAATGTCAATGATATAAGCAAGCTATTGGCTATTCTTGCGGACAGAGATTCCCTTGAAGCGTCTCTTTATCGGGATATAGTTAAATCACGACTCGACGCTATCAAGGATTTCCAAGGAATGGCTGACGACAACGCCAAAGAAAAAGTTCTTCACAAGTATCTGTTCGACCATCTATGGTTGCTCGATCCCGCTTGGGAAAGAGCGACAGCGAGTGCAGTTATGGAGACGAGGCTCACGGATGAAGGTGTGATTACAGACGATATGACCGAAAGGGAAAAACTCGGAAGGGTCGATATTGCCTATCGAACCAATGCCGGCAAACACATTATTGTCGAGTTGAAACGTGTTCAACGAAAAATGAGATTGCTGGAACTGCAAGAGCAAGGTCAGACATATGTGGATAAGCTCAAAAAGATTTTGTTGGCGCAAAATGAAGGGTCTCCAAATATCGAAGTGGTGTTTGTCCTGGGACGACCAATCGATGAGGAAGGAGACAATCCCGAACGCTTGAAATCCTCGATGGCCGCTGTTTCTCCAGGAAGTAGAATCATACACTACGATACTTTGATCAAAGGTGCTCAGGAAGCATATTTTGAATTCTTGGAAAAAGGTAAAGAGCTTGACAAATTGGAGAAAATTGTTGGGAGTATATGATTTGCATTTCGAGAGCGTTTTGTTGAAAATTTTGTTTTCACCTATTTGATGAATGACAATGGACACGGTTGACGTAGACACACGTTCCAAAATCATGTCCCTTGTACGTCAGAAGGCAACCGGTCCTGAATTGATCGTTCGAAAGGCGTTACATCATCGAGGATTTCGCTACCGCTTGAATGTCAAATCCCTTCCCGGCTCACCCGATCTTGTGTTTCCCAAGTACCATGCGGTGATTTTCGTGCATGGTTGTTTTTGGCATCGTCATGGATGCAAGGCGACTACGACGCCAGGTACGCGTCGGGAATTCTGGGAAGCGAAATTCAAGGACAATGTCTCCAGGGATAAACGGAACATTGAGGAGTTGAAAAACGCTGGCTGGCGGGTGATGGTTGTTTGGGAATGTGTCTTGAAAAAGAACAAAAAAACTCCCGATCATATAGTGGATGATGTGGCGAAATGGTTGAGATCAGATGAGGTTCTTGCCGAGATTGGATGAGATCGAGTTTATCATACTGCTTCAAGCCCGGTTGAGCGCCGGGCTTTTCTTTTCCCCTCATATTTCCTTCCTTACTGCGGATTTACGTATCTTTCCCGTAATGCGGTGTCCTGAGCAGCGCGTCCTTCCCAAACGCAAAGCGGTAATCTCGAATGCATTATTTCTGAACCTTCAATGAAAAAAACAATCTCTGTATTCATCGCGTCACCAGGTGACCTCGCCGGTGAGCGCCGGGCTTTCAAGAAAGCAATCGATCTATTGAACGTTGGTTTCGGCGATGGCGCGAATGTTGAGTTTGTGCCGTTAGCCTGGGAAGATACTCTTGCCTCAACAGGTAGGCGAAGTCAGGGAGTGATCAATCAAGACATAGATAAATGCGATGTCTTCATACTGACGATGCACCGGCGATGGGGGCAGGATGCCCCCGATGCAAAGCCATACACATCCTATACGGAGGAGGAGTTTCACAGAGCGCATGAGCGATGGAAAAAAGAGGGATCGCCCGAGATATTTGTCTTTTTTAAACGCGTTGATGCAGCCTCTGAGGCCGATCCCGGCCCACAGTTACAGAAGGTGATGAAATTCAGGAGGAGCTTAGAAGACACACGGCAAATACTCTTTCGGTACTTTGACAATGAAAAGGGCTTTATCAAGGAAGTCGATCGTCATCTGCGAGCTTACGTGAAAGGCGAACTGCCAAAAGCGGAATCACGAGGTAGTTCGGTTATTCTTCCGATGGCGGCCCTGAAAGAGGTGGAAAAGGCAAAAGCGGAAGCGGAGCAAAAGGCCAACGAGGCGGAACAGGCTCAAGATCAAGCAGAAGAGGCAAGGCAGAAATTGGAAACTATGCAATTGCAAGCAGCTGAAGATGCAGCGGAATTATCCAAAGAAGGAAAAATCGAGTATGCCCGGCAGAAATTCTCTGAACTGGTAACAGAAACCCTGAATCTCAGGATTTTATTTCTCGCATATGAGTTCTTTCACCGCACGGGTGATCTGGAAACAGCATTAGAAGCCCTGAAAAAGTGGTTGAGAATTAGCGGTCCTGATAGAGAATCTGTGGATACGGCCGCGGCATACGGCAACCTTGGGGTTGTGTATCAGACGCGAGGTGAGTTGGAACGAGCGGAAGAGATGCATGGCAAGGCGTTGTCGCTCAACGAGGCCCTGAGCAGCAAGGAGGGCATGGCCATCGATTACGGCAACCTTGGGGTTGTGTATCGGACGCGAGGTGAGTTGGAACGAGCGGAAGAGATGCA
>JANQGE010000037.1 GCA_028277485.1 Chlorobium sp. | reverse complement strand
GTGTACATTCCGGTTTCTCCGCTCCGTCCGCCTTACACTTTGCTCGCTCATGACACTTTTTAGAGGTGCCCTTAATTTGTTGCCACGTCAAAAATAATCATTCTTAGATAATAGAACGGCTGTTTTAAACATTCTGGCCGTTTTTTCCTCTTGCAACCAGGCACCGATAAGGCACCTTTATTTATTGTCATGAACGACTCATGTGCAAGGCGAACGGAGCGCAGAAACCCCTTTCTATCCGCTCAACGAAGCAGTTGAAGCGCGGAATAAATAAACAGAGGTGCCCAACCAAAAAACCGCCTCTGCATACAGCAGCTCGGCGGTTTTTTAAGGTACCCGAAAAGAGTTTCTTTGGCTTAGTAACGCGGTCTGGAGGCTGGACGTTCTTCCCGGGGCCTTGCCTGGTTGACCCTGATAGAACGACCGCTCAAGTCGGTATCATGCAACGAATCGATAGCTTCCGTGGCTTCCCCGTCGTTTGGCATTTCAACGAAACCAAAACCTTTTGAACGGCCGGTGAACTTGTCGGTAATGACGTTTGCACTCGAAACCTCTCCGAATTGTGAGAATGCATCGCGAAGATCGTCTGCGGTCACTCCGTAATCCAGATTGCCAATGTAAATGTTCATGTGTTTACCTCATGGTAATATGTGCTTTGATCAAAAGAGAAACGCTGTCAAATAACCAAAAGCACAAATCACCTGAAAGCGTCCAGCCAACCATTGACTGACGCGTCAATATACCTCATTATCAATCGGATTACAACCTTGTCCCACCGGAAATCTCAAGGGGCCAACTTCACAACATCCAGCATGGTTACAGCCGCTGAGCATGACCGACGCGCCCGCGCGGCCAAAACACTTGGCGGTGAAGCTGCCGGTTTCCCCCAGCAGCGCCGGTAATCACGACCGTTTTTCCCGAAAGGTATGAGGGTATGAAGGAATGGGACAGGAATTTCAGGACGCGGCCGTGCAGTGCTCTTCGACGAGTTTACGGCGCAAAACCTTGCCGACCAGCGATTTCGGCAAGCTGTCTACAAATTTGATATGCTTCGGCACTTTATAGGCCGTAAGCTTTGCTTTACAAAATTCGCGCAGTTCGTCAACTTCCAGCCCACATCCCTCGCGGAGCACAACCCATGCTTTGACCGCCTCGCCCTGATAGTCATCCGGCACACCGGCAACACCGGCTTCGGATACATGAGGATGTAATGTCAGGACTTCTTCGACATCCCTTGGCCAAACCTGGAAGCCGCTGGGCTTGATGACATCCTTTTTCCTGTCGATGATGAACAGGTAGCCGTCTTCGTCGAGATAGCCAAGGTCACCGGTAAATAACCAGCCGTCCCGAATCGCTGCGACGGTTTCATCAGGCCGCTGCCAATACTCCTTCATGAGCTGCGGAGCACGCATTATCACTTCGCCGACCTCGTTGGGAGGCAGTTCACGATCTTCCCTGTCCTGATCGACAATACGAATGTCTACATCCGGAGCGGGAATGCCGACGGCGCCCTCTTTGTACTGCCCAAGAACAGGGGTCAGCACGGAACCTATCATCGATTCGGTAAGAGCGTACGCGTCAATGATTCTTCCGCCGGTCAACTCCTCAAACCTTTTCTTTGTTTCAAGCAGCAAAGGTGCTGCACCGGAAACACACAGTTTTAATGACCCGAGAATCTTGCGGTCCTTTTTAACGCGAGGATGGTTGATCAAAGCGGTAAACAGTGTCGGGACACCCGGCAGAACAGCGGGTTTGAGCTTTTTAATGGTTGCGACCAGATCGTCGAGGTCGCGAGGATTGGGGACGAGGACAAAGGGTTGTTTTTCGACAATTGCCGCCCCGAGTATGCCAACCTGAGCGTACACATGAAAGAGCGGCATGTTGAGCATAACTATGTCTTTTCCCTTGTCAAGCACGACACTGAACCATGTGGATACTTGCTTGCCGCTGACAATCATGGCATGATGAGTACAGACTGCGCACTTGGGCGTTCCTGTAGTGCCGCCGGTGAAAAGAAAGAGTGCCGGATCGGAAGGAAGAGCCGAAATATCCGGAACCGGCGAACCGAGATGAGCCTCAATCATATCGCCAAGCCAGAGATCGCCGGCCTCAAGCTCTACGGCATGCCCTTCTTTCTTTTCTTTCAGGAGAGTGAAAAGCACTCTTTTCAGGGGAGAAAGGTACTCTTTGATATTGGTTGCTATAACTTTGCGCAACCCTGTCCCGGACTTCGCCGACCTGACCTTCCGGTAAAAAGGTGTCAGAACAACCGCAATTTCCGCCCCGCACTCCTTCAGTGCGTAGCCAACCTCATCTTCGGTGTAAAGCGGGTTCATCGGCACCACAACCGCACCTGATTTCCACACAGCCAGCTCACAGATAATCATCTGTGGAGAATTCGGCATCAACAGAGCAACCCTCTCCCCTTTCCGCAATCCTTCGGACACAAGAGCCGAAGCCAGTGCATTGCTTAACCTTTCCAGCTCATACCACGTCATGGCAGAACCTTTGAAATACAGGGCGGGCATGTCGGGAACTTCTTCGGCTCGCTTGCGGACTAAATCAACTATGGTATAAAGAGGGTAAGGCTCCAACGTGGACGGTACTCCACTGTCGTAATGCTTAATCCATGGCTTTGCGCCCATATGTGCTTTTTACGTGAAGAATCACAAGCACACAGAGAGAAGACGTACTACGTGATCCTGGTAAATAAAATCAGAACCTGGAAAGACCTGCCGTCCCGAACAGATTCGGGGTGCATACAGCGGTTTCAACTCAGGTTTTCCAAGGCATTTATCAGTTAGCCTAAGATAGTGAAAAATGTTGATAACACCCCTATTAATTATTGTTGCATATCCTGATGTCCCTGCGCTCTTCCCTCCGCCGGTTTGCAGAAAAGAAAAATCATTGTTACCTATCATCAACAGACCAACAGAATTTCTGCTCTAAGACGTTCAACCAATTGCAGAAGCACTCTGTTTTCCACCCGATCTCTGGCATTCGAAGACTTGGTGTTTACTTTTATCCCAAGGTTTTTCTATCGAATGAATTTTTCGAGGGGTTCGGCACAGGGGAAAATCAAACAGAGGTTTTCTTTTGTTCCACAAACAATACTGCAACACACCATGCGGCCAAATCGGGTAAACATCTTATTATGAAAGATTTATGGGCACCTCTATAAATTGTCGTGAGAGTCTTGAGTACGAGGCGGACGGAGCACAGAAACCCTCTTTTATCCGACCAACGAAATAATCAGGGCGCGCAACAAATTAATAGAGGTCCCTTATGCAGACAACAAACAGTAGTTTCCTATGTTACAATATCATTCATATACAGCGGAAAATCTTCATAACCTCCCCCAATACGGGGAAATACCTGAAGAACAGCGCCACGTTATTAAAACTATAGCGTCCGTTTATCCATTCAGGGTAAACAACTACATAACCGAAAACCTTATTGACTGGTCGAACATTCCGGCAGATCCTTTGTTCAGGCTGTGCTTTCCCCAGGACGAAATGCTTGAACCGGAAGATTTTGCTCGAATGTCCGATCTGGTGAGAACCGAAGCCCCAACCGAGATAATCCGTCAAGCAGCAAAAGAGATCTTGCTCCTGCAGAACCCTAATCCTGCCGGACAGATGGAGCTCAATACTCCGCGCATAGATGATGAGGTGCTCCATGGCATTCAGCACAAGTACCGGGAAAGTGTGCTGTTTTTCCCGTCCGAAGCGCAGATTTGCCATGCTTACTGCACTTACTGCTTCCGATGGCCCCAGTTTTCAGGGCTTGAAAATCTCAAATTCGCCAACAACGACATCACGCTGCTTGTAAACTATCTCAACGATCATCCCGAGGCAAAAGACATTATCTTTACCGGAGGTGATCCGATGGTAATGAGCACCCGCCAAATAAAAAAGTACATCCAGCCTTTGCTGACTATACCGACTGTAAAGGCGATCAGGATAGGCACAAAAGCGCTGAGCTGGTGGCCGTACCGTTTTACCGCCGAACGAGATGCAGATGAATTACTCGGCTTTTTTGAACAGATCGTGTCTTCAGGCAAGCATCTCGCCATCATGGCACACAACAGCCATCCCCGGGAAATCGAAACGCCGGAGGCTGGTGAGGCCATAAGCCGAATCCGATCAACCGGAGCGGTCATACGCAGCCAATCCCCTGTCGTACAACACGTGAACGACGATGCGGAAATCTGGGAGAACATGTGGCAAAAACAGCTCCAACTGGGCATTATCCCTTACTACATGTTTCTTGAAAGAGATACCGGCCCAAAACAGTATTTTGGAATTCCCCTTGCACAAGCCGTAAGCATCTTCACCGATGCTTACCACAAGATGTCAGGGCTTGGCAGAACGGTTCGAGGACCGTCAATGTCATGTTCACCCGGCAAGATTATCGTAGAAGGTATAACTGAAATCAATGGCGAAAAAGTGTTCGCCCTGAAATTCACTCAGGGCAGAAACCCTGAATGGACCAATAAAATATTCTTCGCGGAATTTGATGAATCAGCCTCCTGGATCGACGATCTCAACCCCGCATTTGGCCACGAAGAATTCTTTTTTAAACGAGAAATGAGAGAAATCTACAACTATTGCTGGTAGTACTATAATCAACTTATCCCGTCCATTTTTCAGCCGGAACAATTTTCTCAAGACAGAATTGTTCCGGCTTTTTTTATCCGCAAATCGAAATAACAACGAATAAAAGGGCACCTCTATTTATTGTCATGAACGGTTTAAGTGCAAGGCGAACGGAGCACAGAAACTCTTTTCTTGTCCGTTCAACGATGCAATTGAGGCGAGGAATAAATAAAAGCACCTTAAAATAATTCACAAAAAAAGTGCCGAGAAAACAATTATAAAATCAAGAAAAACATCATAATAAAAACAGTATTTTAAATCATAAAAAGCTAAAACTTATATAAAAGATACTTTACATTAAAAACATTAAATTGTTTTTTTATAACATTTAAAATAATATTACAGCACAAAGGCATTAATACAGAAAAAATTTGTTATAGAGAAAAATAAAGTGACAATAAAAAGAAAAATAGTGCACAAAAAACCACTTACAGGATTTGATATTCACAATACTTTATTCAGCGGACAAAGCTTCAGGTGGAACCATATTGACAGATCGAATAAATTTACATACGGCATTATTGAGCATGATTTATTGCTTATAGAGCACAAAAAAAATTCCGGATACACACTCGTAACCACAAACAAGACCGTTGGCGGAAAAAACATCGATGATTTCGTGCAGCATTATTTCAGCCTTGACACGGATGTCGACGCACTGTTTCCGCGCGAGTTCAAAGCACGTTTTCCTGAAATATGGACCCTTATTCAGCCGTATCTCGGGGTCAAAATCCTCAGGCAGGATGCATTTGAAACCCTGATCACCTTCATGTGTGCCCAAGGTCTTGGCATGCAGGTGATCCGGAAACAGGTAACATATCTTGCAAGGGAATTCGGCAAAAAACATACGGTTATCATGAACAACAAGCCGTTTATTTACTACAGCTTCCCCTCGCCCGAATCCCTGGCCGCGGCAAATCCGGAATCACTCGGACTCTGCACGAATAACAATTGTATCAGGGCAAACAATATCATTACCGCCGCCAGAAGTATCGTGTCCGGCAGGCTTGACCTGGAAGCCCTCAAAGATCCCCATATGCCCCTCGAGCACATAAGAAAAACACTCTGTGCCCTGCTGGGCATAGGGCCAAAAATAGCCGATTGCATTATACTGTTCGGGCTTCACCGTTTTTCGGCGTTTCCTATCGATACCCATGTGCGTCAATACCTTGCTGTCTGGTTTTCTGTAGGTGATGTCTTACAATCATTAACGCAAAAGCATTATCTTTTTCTTCAGGAGCAGGCTGCCGGTCTCCTGAACCCGGAACTGGCCGGTTTTGCCGGACACATTCTTTTCCATTGCTGGAGAAAGAAGGTAAAACAACTGTATTCCTATTAACCATCAACCGGTCGGATCCCATGAGAAGCAAAAAATTGTCAACTGCAGCGCTGAAACGCGCCACCCCGCTCTTGTTAGCTGTCCTGTTCCTTGTCTCATGCGCGACTGTTCCTATAACCGGAAGATCTCAGCTCAACCTTGTCCCCTCCGCTTCCATGCTTTCCCTGAGCAACGAACAGTACAGGGAGTTTCTCAGAACAAACAAACGCAGCCGTGACAAGGTCGAAACTGCACGGTTAATGCGGGTCGGGGGAAGACTGAAGAGCGCAGTTGAACAATATTTCAAACAGCGCGGCCTTTCTTACGAGCTGCGAAACTACTCATGGGAATTCAATCTCATAGAAAACAAATCCCCTAACGCCTGGTGCATGCCCGGCGGCAAGATCGTCGTGTATACCGGAATTCTCCCCTACACAAAAACCGATGCAGGTTTGGCGGTTGTTATGGCTCATGAAATCGCTCATGCCGTCGCAAAACATGGCAACGAACGCATGAGCCAGATGCTTTTGACCCAGATGGGGGGCATGGCCCTGAACTCGGCATTGCGTTCAAGACCCCGGGAAACACGCCAACTCTGGATGACGGCATTCGGCATAGGATCACAGGTTGCCCTCATTCTCCCTTACAGCCGGCTTCATGAATATGAAGCCGACAAAATCGGCCTGATATTCATGGCTATGGCCGGATACAACCCCAATGAAGCCATAAGCTTCTGGCAAAGAATGTCCAAAGCGTCAAAAGGCGGAAAACCGCCCGAATTCCTCAGCACCCATCCTTCGGATGCATCGAGAATCCAACAGATCAGAAATGCGATCCCGGACGCGATGAGGTATTATAGAAAATAGGCAGGAAGCGAAAGAGACCAGGAAATTAATCAAGGGACATTGATGAAACCGGCTTGACGATGCAGCCTGTTTTCAAGCAAGGTTACTCATATCTTAGAGCTTCGACCGGCTTGAGATCGGCCGCTTTTTTTGCCGGCCAAAGCCCGAAACTCAAGCCGATCAACATCGAAAAACCTGTGGCGAGAACAATCGCAGACATCGACGTCTGCACCGCCCAGCCGGCAAAAACCGACAACCCCCATGCAACGGTTATTCCCGCAACAATGCCGAACAAACCGCCAGAGAGGGTCATACCTACGGATTCGACGATAAACTGCAGCATGATATCGCTTTTTCGCGCCCCTATCGCTTTACGAAGCCCGATTTCTTTTGTTCTTTCGGTAACCGACACCAGCATGATGTTCATAATGCCTATGCCCCCGACAACGAGAGAAATTGCCGCGATGGCCCCAAGGAGAAGGCCCATGGTCTGGGTTGTACTGGAGAGCATTTGTTTAATCTCGGTCATGTCCCTGATCGAAAAAGAATCGTCCTCGTCACCAAGACGATGCCGCTTGCGAATGATCCGCTCGACCGCATCTTTGGTCCGCTCAATCATGACCGGAGAAACCGATTCGACGTAGATGCCATCGAAATAATCCTTACCAAGGACCCTGTACATCGCCGTAGTCACAGGAATCAGCACGACATCATCCCCATCACGAGGTCCTGAAAACCCCTTGGCAGGTGCCACCCCGATAACCGTGAAATTGATCCTGTTGATCTTGATTGTTTTGCCGACGGGGCTGACACTGCTGCCGAACAGTTCCTTGGCAACCGTCATCCCGACAACTGCGACTTTTTCACGTTTTTTCAGCTCTTGTTCGTTAAACCATCGCCCGATAGTTGGAATGGTAGCACGCATTTCGCCATACTCGAAACCAACCCCTTCCAGTGAAGTACTCCAGTTATTGCCGCCATAAACGATCTGCGCACTGCCTCTCACAATACCCGATGCACGCTTTACGTGTGACGTCATTGCCGCTATACCTTCAACATCATTGAAAGTAAAACGGGTAACTGCTCCCGCTCCCTGAGCGGCCCCCCTTATGGATGCAGATCCCCCCCTGACAGAAAGCAGATTTGAACCCATGGATTTTAAACTCTCTTCCATCGATACCTGCGCTCCTGCACCGAGGGCCAACATGGCGATAACCGACGCCACCCCGACCAGAATACCAAGTACTGAAAGAAAAGAACGAACTTTGTTGGAAAGGATGGACTGCACCGCCTGCAGGACAAAACCGGAAAAACGGCCGTTGCGCCACAAGGGGATATGGGTGTTCGGATTCACGGGCTCCTTCCGGAACAACTGCCGGTCAGCTCTTCCGGCTTTACGTTCATCGCTGACAATCCGGCCATCGGACATGGTAATAATCCGATCGGCATATGCAGCAATATTGTCCTCGTGCGTCACCATGATGATGGTTTTTCCGTCTCCATGAAGCCGCTTGAGAATGTGCATGATCTCCGAGGAGTTCATCGTATCAAGATTGCCGGTGGGCTCATCAGCAAAAATAATCATTGGGTTGCGTATCAGTGCCCGGGCTATGGCCACACGCTGCTGCTGTCCGCCGGAAAGCTGATTCGGCCTGTGATCAGCCCGATCATCGAGCCCCACAAGCCGCAAACAGTTAATCGCCTCTTCACGGAAATCACCTTCTTCACCGCTGTAGATATGCGGCAAACGGACATTGTCGACAAGGCTCATACGTTTGAGCAAATGAAACTGCTGGAACACGAAACCAGCGACATGGTTACGCAAAGCAGCAAGCTCACCCTCGTTCAACGTGTTGACATTGCGCCCCGAAAGGAAGTAATCACCACTGTCCGGCGTGTCCAGCAGGCCGAGAATGTGCATGAGTGTGGATTTTCCTGAACCCGATGCCCCCATAATGGCAATGAACTCGCCCTGCTCGATCGAGAGTGAAACCCCTCTGAGTGCATGGACGGAGCTTTCACCGATACTGTAGGTCTTTTGGATGTTGTCAAGTTTAATCATTGCCGGAATTACCGTTTCTTTCGTTGCGGCAGGAAAGGATTGCCGCTACCGCTGTTTTCAGGCAGCACAAACGAATCGTCACGAACCAGAAGCATAGCACCTGCTTCGATACCCTCCCTGATTTCAATGATATCTTCATCCTGCAAACCGGTAGTGACCTTGACATACGTTCCCTGTACATCACCCTGACGGTTTTTGACCATAACGACGCTGTGACCGTCAAGATTTTGAACTGCACAAGCCGGAACCAGAACAGCACCATCTCTTTCATCGACGACAATATCGATATTGGCACTCATGCCTGAACGGAACACTTTTGGAATGGTCTCCGGAATGATGTCGACATGGTAGATAGTGACGTTGTTTTCAAGATGTGATTCATAGTGGACATGCTCTACCTTCCCCCTGACCGCAATATCCGGATAGGCATCGAGAGTTATCGTCGCTTCCTGACCCTGAGATACCCTGCCGATATCGGTTTCATCAACATAGGCGGTTACTATCAGCCGGTCCGAGAGAACAAAGAGCGAATCACTGGCAGTAACCGTCTGGCCAGGCTCGATACTGCGCACGATCACCTGGCCTTTAATTGGAGCCAGAATGACCGTTTTACTGTAAACGGTGTCCCAATAGGCCTGTTCTTTTTTATCCCTCAACCTTGCAGCATCCAAGAGAGCCGCCCTTTCGGTGGAGCTGAGCAGCGCAAGCCGGTCTCCCTTCGTAACCATTCCCCCTTCATCGACAAGAACCTCTTCAACCCTTCCTGCTACTGAAGATTGGATTTTCAATCTGTTCCGCGGCTCTACCACACCGGTCGTAGAAACCGTTTCACGAATTGTTCCTGTTCCAGCTTGCACCTCACGCAGCTTGGTGGCAGATTCTTGCTTCTGAAGAGCCATTCCCCACGCAACAACGAATACAATTACAGCGAAAAACGCTGCTGCACCGGCAAGTACTTTTTTATTCATTCAGTCCCACTCCTTTTGCCTGCGTCCATTCAGCCCTGGCCACAAAAAGCTGGGCCTGGGCATTGAGATGTGATTTTTTTGAGCTGACGAGATTGTCTTCGATAATCACCCAGTCATCGAAGGAAATCAAACCATTTGAATACTGGGCATTGGCAATGGTAGATCGAAGATTGGCCGATTCAAGGTATTTTTCCTGTACCTTGAGGTTTTCGGCAGCATCCCGAACATTTTTCCAACGCTCTTCAAGCGTATCGAGCACCTCGAGATAAACGCCCCGGCTTTTGGAGATCTGTTCATTTACTGCCCCCAGAGCTTTAGCCGCAGCTGCCTCAGTGCCTCCACCCGTATACAGAGGAAGTGAAAGCTCAAACCCTGCACTCCAGTCAAGCTCATCAGGCGGCCAGTTTTCAAAGGAACTTCTGCCAAAAGAAGAATTGAGCGAAAGCTCGGGAGAAAGCGATTTTTTCGAAGCTTCGTGTTCGTAACGTGCCGCACGTGTGCTTGCTTCAAACTGAAGAACTTCAGGGTGTCCTTTCGCAAGTGTAGTAAAATCAGGAGCTTTCTCAGAAAAACCTTCAACAGCAAATGAACCCTCTGCAATCAAGGAGGAACGCTCATCACGCCCAAGGGCCGAGGAAAGCTGTGACTGAGCAAGCACTACACCACGCTCGGCCTGGGCAACTTCGAACTCCGCCTCGGCAAGATCAGCCTCCGAGCGGCGGAGTGATCCTATATGCTCCCGACCAGCTTCGTAGCGCAGCTTCAGAAACTCTACATTTTCTCTTCGACGCTCCTCGATCTCTTTTGCAAGCACGACAAGTTTCTGCGTCTTGAGAAGCTCTACAAAAGCTCGCCGTAATGACAATCTGGCTTCCGAAGACACAAGACGAAAAGCTTGTTCTTCAGCGTTCAACGTTTCTTTACTGGCATCGACTTTACTGCCGGTAACCCCTCCATCATACAGCAGTTGTGAGGCTGAAACGCTGTAGGAAAAAGTTGAATTACTATCGAGCTTTTCTTGTGTCGAGTCGCTGCGTTTGCCGCTCAAGCTGGCGTTTACCTGCGGACGTTCAACTGAAGCGGTAATTTTTTTCTGCGCTTCAGCCTGATGCAGCGATGCCTCGGCGGCAGCAAGATCAGGCCGAGCCTGCAGTGCCTCACTGACACACTGCTGCCATTTCAACACTTCCTGAGCATAAACCGGGAGTCCCGTTAAACAACCCTGGAGAATAAAAAACAGCATGAACAACATGCCGGCTTTTGTAAAACAATGCACCACAACCGTGTTATCCCTCATAGCCTCTCAATCTCTCATTTCGGGCCGAAAATCATGCAAAACATAGTAACTCCGTCGTCTTTTTCCATTCGTCCGCCAAAGTCTGAATCAAGCCCCTCTTGTACCCCCGAAAAAACTCTTACAATATTGTTCATTACTCCTTTTCGTTAAAGGCAAAGCTATCAGCCGTCATCCTTTATTCTATGCTCGAGCATGAAAAAATGTTTCAGCTTTTTTCACTTTTCCGCCACATTCTTTTGCCAACAGCTTGATGACAATGCATGAGAAAGAGAAACCATGAAAAGAGTCCTTGTAGCTGGAGCTTCAGGCTATATCGGGAGGTATGTCGCAAACGCATTTAAACAGCGAGAATGGTTTGTCAGAGCGATGGCCAGGACCCCTGAAAAGCTTAAACATCCCGGTCCATTCGGCGAACCTGCGCTTGAGGGAGTTGTAGATGAAATCGTCACCGGCGATGCCACGAACCCGGATACTCTCCACGGCATTGCAGACGGTATCGATACAGTATTCTCCTCGATGGTACAAGGAACTGTTTACCCTTGCCTTCACATCCATCGACAAACAACCAAGGATCATCTTCATCCCCCTCTGGATCGTCAAGGCCCTTCACTCCTTAATCAAACCCTTAAATGCCCGCATCGCCGACATGCTCGCCTTTGCCATTGCCGTCAACGAAATAGGCAATGCCGCGCCTCGTTACGGTGAGCGGCATATGAAGGATTTCTTCGAGGAGTTTGGAGGAAAAAACTTTGTAGACTAAGCTTTACTGAAAGAGCATAAAGCGAAATAATGCTTGGGGTTTTATCCTTATTAAACTACGTCCCGTAGTCCTCTTTCGAGGGAATATGTGCACGGGTCTGGGCGCTGTGCTTTATCGAAGAGATTTTTTTCGGCATTGTTCTTGCTATCGTGCTTTATGAACATCTTTGGCTGTTTTGTTCCCTTTTCGGGAATCGACACTGCCTGTCTTGGCAGACCATACTTTTTTCTCTGTCATTTCCTTGACGGCCACTTTCTCGCCTGCATGAACTGCGGGATAGTGTGCTGAGGTCTTGCCTGTCTGTTTCCCCTTTTTCTCAGGGCTGTCGGGCAGCGGTGCAGGCTCTTCGTTTCGAAAGGGAACCTCGATCAAGGGTATGCTGAGAGCGGATTCAATTTTTGCAATGGTTTCAAGGGTGAGGTTTTCCCCGCCTTTGACGATTTTGCTGATCTGCTGAGGCGATACGCCAATACGTTCAGCAAGCGCTTTCTGAGACATCTTTTTTGCTCGCAATGTCCTCAGTATTGTCAAAGCGATATACTGGGAATGCTTGAGCCAGCCTTCGTTTTCGATTCGCCATTTTGCGTCCTCCAGCCATCCGGAAACTTCATTCGAAGCCAGAGCTGCCATTTTTTCATATACCGTTTTTTCAGTCATTGCGACATACCTCCTTATATTTCCATAAGTTCAAAATCATTCTCATCGAAAAGCCCCTGATCGGCAAGATAGCGTTTCACCTTTTCCAGCTTCTCAAGCTGCACCCGAGTATGCTCTCGCTCTTCCATGCGATGCGTCAGTTTGATCGCTCCGCCGGTTATCACAAACAGATTTGGCGCAACCCGGATTGCATAGAGCCGTAACCAGCTGCTTCTGCCTTGGGTACGGATTTTCGCTTTACTTTTCTGCAAAACAGCAAGCCTCATTTCGTTGCCAAGAGGCATAAACATATTCTGCAAAGTATTTTGCCTGTCGGACTGCCCTTGTAGTGCAAGTTCATAGAGCCGTCTCCGAATGTTGCGAACATCGTTGATCGTTTGTTTTACCGCTTCCTGAACGGAGATGCAACCACGAAAAAAGTGACGAAGATCTTGCCTGTGTTCCTCGAAGAACGATTCGAGATAGAAAACATCCGACCATTGGGCGAACACTTTGTGCAGTTCATCGACCGGATCGCCATCGTAATGAGCTGCATAAATTGCAGGGTTTTTATCCGGAAAAATAGGGAGAATCCTCATCATAATCAACCTATAAGTTGATTTCCGCGATTTTGTCGCGCAACTGATTCCTGATGTCGCGGATATCATTGGCGATCTCGATGAAGTGCCAGCGGCCAAGGTTGTATTTATCCTGCACGGCGTTGACCGCCGGCAGCCAGCGGTTCTGAACGAACCATTTTTTCTCGGCCTTGTCCCTGCTCATGCCGGTAATTTCGACAACTAAATTGGCGGTTTCTCCAGTTGGAGTGGTGTAGCGGACAAGAAAGTCGGGATAGTAGAGCTTGTCCTTGCCATCCTTGACATACGGGATCGTAAATCCCAGAAACTGGTTTTTCACGTAAGAGACAACCTCGGGAATCTCCTCCAGCGTTTTGGCGGCAATTGCCTCCCAGTCGCTGTCCATGACAACTGCATTCACATGGCTTTTCGACGTCGGCCATGTATCCTTGGTGGTATTGCCGCTGACATATTTTGTGCTTCCGAAACGGTTGTAGTAGTTGAACATTGGGCGGATAAATATCTTTTCGGGAATGTCAACTGTAATATGCTGAGCAGCCATGATTCACCCTCTTTGCACTTTCGGTTAATGAGCCACCATCCTTGTTTTTAACAACTGTAATAACCTATAAAAATCAATAATTCACTCCCTGCGTAACAGGACGATCCCATTTCACCTTTTTTCGAGTCGAGTAAATCCGTAAAAATGGATGCCGGATCGAGTCCACCATGACTGTGTGCCTGGAAACAGCACGCCTATTCCTCAGTCGAACAATTAACCATTGGCGGATGTTAGGGTTACAAGTAACAAACCGTAACATTTATCAACAGCTATCATGAAAAAGGTACTTGTAGCGGGAGCATCCGGCTATCTTGGAAGGTATGTCGTCAGGGAATTCACCGAACGGGGTTATAGTGTGAGGGCGCTCGTGAGAAACCCGGAAAAGCTCGCAAAAGAAGGCCCCAATCTCGAACCTCCGGTTGCTGATGTCGTCGACGAGGTGGTAACGGGTGATGCAACCGACAAGGCATCCCTGAAAGACGTCTGCAAGGATGTGGATATCGTCTTTTCCTGCATGGGGCTCACCAAACCGCAACGTGACGTCACGAGCGAGCAAATCGATCACCTCGGCAACAAGACCCTGCTGGAAGACGCTCTGTCCCATGATGTAAAGAAGTTCATCTACGTTTCGGTCTTCAACGCCGAAAAGATGATGGACGTCGATGTCGTCCAGGCGCACGAACGCTTCGTACAAGACCTTCAGGCGTCCGGCATGTCCTCCACCGTCATCCGGCCGACCGGCTTCTTCTCCGACATGGGCATGTTTTTCTCGATGGCGCGTTCAGGGCACATGTTCATGCTCGGGGACGGCACCAACCACGTCAATCCGATCCATGGAGCCGACCTCGCCAAAGTCTGTGTCGATGCCGCGGAAGGCAGTGAAAGGGAAATCTGCGTTGGAGGACCGGACATCTACACCTTCAACGAAACCGTCACCATGGCGTTCGAAGTCCTTGGCAAAAACCCTTGGATCACACATATTCCCATGTGGATCGGCGACGCCACGCTCTTCATCACAGGCTTCCTCAACAAACCCCTGGCGAGCGTCATGTCCTTTGCTGTCTCGGTCAGCCGGATCGACAACGTGGCCCCGACAACCGGCACGAAACATCTCAGGGATTTCTACCACGAACTGGCGGCTAAAAAAGGGCACCGCTAAACACCAACACATGCCATCTGCCAAGACAAACATAAAGTCACTTACCCGGCAGGAGCTGCGGGAAGCCGTTGCAGGACTGGGTGAACCGAAATACCGTGCCGACCAGATACACCGATGGCTGTTCAGCGACCGTGTCGGGGACTTCGAACGCATGATGAACCTTGGCCCAAACCTGAGAAGCAAGCTTGCACAACGATTTTTCATCCCTTCATGTTCGGTTGAGAAAACACAGCATGTGTCTGAAACCGTAAACCGCCAGGAAACTTCCAAATTTCTGGTAAGACTTCATGACAATGCAACAGTTGAAACTGTTCTTATATCCTCGGGCAACCGGAACACAGCGTGCGTTTCATCACAGGTCGGCTGTCCGCTTCACTGCTCGTTCTGTGCGACCGGATACATGGGGTTTACCCGCGATCTTGAAGCTTCGGAAATCGTCGAACAGGCCTTCCTTGCCAACGACAGGCTTTCAGCACACACACCGGCAAACCGTCTCACCAATATTGTTTTTATGGGCATGGGAGAACCGCTGCTTAACCTGCCCAATGTTTTTGAAGCCGTCGATACCCTGACAAATCCGGGTTACCGTTTTGCACTTTCCCCGCGCAGGATAACCATCTCGACCGTGGGGCTTGCGCCTCAAATAAGCGAGATTGCCCGATCGGGCCTTAAAGCCAAACTTGCGTTATCTCTTCATGCTGCAGACCAGGAAAAAAGAGCTTCATTGATCCCTGTTGCAAGAGAACACACACTTGATAGCCTGTGCCACGCCCTCGAGCAGTATGTCACGATAACCAATGAACCGGTAACGCTTGTCTATATGCTTATAGAGGGGGTCAACGATACGGATCGTGACGCGAAAAACCTTGCAGGGATCGGCGGAAGTTTTTTATGCAAAATAAATTTGATTGATTATAATTCTATAGTTAACATCAATTTTGAGTCTGTAAAAGCGCAGCGGCGGGACAATTTCATCCGGATACTTGTCGATGCAGGCTTGCATGTCACAGTGCGAAAAAGTTATGGGACATCAATCAATGCAGGATGCGGTCAGTTGGCTTTAGCGGAAAAAAAGGCCGCTGTTTCCCGACCGTATTAATCACAAACCGCAGACAGAACCATGGATTTACTGGATTTCGTTCCCTTCAGAAATGAATTAACCAAGGTATACCACGGTCTTACCGACAATGCCAACCAGACCGCAGAGAATCCTGTTTTCAAAGAGTTGAAAGTCAGGCGCTTTGCCAAACCGCTCAACGAAACCGCAAACGCCATTATCAATAAAATCGAGCACTGGGTAGGCTGGAATCTCAAAAGCAAAAAGACATCGGTCGGCGGCATGATGATGATTCGCGCCGAGGTTTTTTCTTTTGCTCTCCTGGGAACAAAAATCATGGTAACTTTCGGCCTTTCTGAAGAAACAGACCGGCATGGCCAACCCATAACGACGATCAACTCAAAAGCGGAAACCGATATTGAATCCCGGGGGGATTTGGGGGAAAGCCGAAGGGTTATACGAATGGTACTCTCGGCGCTTGACTTCGAGTTCAGAAAAGCCCTCATCAAGGATGACGAGTATCTCTTCAGGTCCCTTGATCCCAAGGGCCAGACCCAGGCCCTGCAACAGCTTTTTGACAACACGAAGCTTCAGACCAACCCGGCTGAAGAAAAGAAAAAGCCGGTCAAACAAGCCATTCCCTTCAAGCCCACGGTAAAATCAAACGGCACTTCTTCAGCGTCTTCTCCGAAAAAAATTCAGGTCTCAGCGAGTCCGAACACATCCGGGCAAAACCCCGGATCGCAGGAAAAGCCTCCCAAACCAAAGGTCAAAGTTATCAAGCTCAGAAAATAGCAACCCAAGAACCCGATATGAGAATTATTTTACTCGGGGCACCCGGTGCAGGCAAAGGAACTCAGGCTCAGTTTATCTCCGCAGCATATAATATTCCGCAAATTTCAACAGGGGACATGCTTCGTGCCGCCATAAAAGAGGGAACATCTCTCGGGCTGGAAGCAAAAAAGGCCATGGATGCAGGCAAATTGGTTTCAGATGAGATAATCCTCGGGCTCGTCAAGGAAAGACTGAACGAGCCTGATTGTGAAAACGGCTGCCTTTTCGACGGGTTCCCGCGCACGATCGCTCAGGCGGAAACCCTGAAACATAAAAACATCCAACTTGACCATGTTGTCGATATCGAAGTTGACGATGAAGAAATAATCAAACGCATGAGCGGCAGGCGGGTTCACCTTGCTTCAGGCAGGACCTACCATGTCCTGTTCAACCCCCCTGCCAGGGAAGGTGTTGACGACGTAACCGGAGAACCTTTGATACAACGGGACGATGACAGCCGGGAAACCGTCCGCAAGCGTCTCGACGTCTACCACAACGAGACCGCTCCTCTGATCGAGTACTACCGGAAGTGGGGACAAAATTGTGACCCGAATGCTCCCAGATTCAGTAAAGTAAGCGGCTTGGGCGGCGTCGAAGAAATCCGGGAAAACATTTTCCGTATTTTGAATTCCTGAATAAAGGGCACCTCTATTAATTGTCGTGAACGAATTGAGTTAGAGGCGGACGGAGCCAGAGAAACTTTCTCCTATCCGCTCAACGAAGTATTCGGATCGCGCAGCAGATTGAGGTGCCCTTTGTTGTACAGCCATGCATGCATTGATACATGCCGACAATTATTTCCGCGATGAGCCTTTGCTCGTCAAGATTCAGGATGAACTGGCCGGAGAACTTCTGCCTGGCTGCCAAGTCTTGTTCTCCCCGAACAACAACACAAGAAGAAGCATTATCGGTTACGTTCTTGACGTAGCCGAGGATTCTCAATCAAACCTTTCCGAAGGAGTCATAACCGCTGTGCTTAACAGCGCCATTCCCGTCCTGACACCGGTAACCCTTCGATTGTCGAGCTGGATAGCCGACTATTACATGAGCCGGCCGATTGAAGCGATCAATGCAGTCCTCCCTGCACCGTTAAAAACAAAAGTCAGCGAGATCATCGAACTCACGGATTTCCAGCTCATGAGCCACCGCCGGAGAATTATCACCACACCTCTGCGGAAAAAGATCCTGAAACTCTTGCAGCATGAGCAGAAAATAACGGTAAAGCAGCTTGAAAACCGGCTGGGAAAAACCAACCTTTACCGAACATTGACCGAAATGGAACGCGGGGGCTTGGTAAATCTGAAGAAAAAATTCAAAACAACCCGGGCGAAAACGAAAACCGCATATCGCCTCAAGCAGCCCCTCACAGAATCACTGCTGAAAAGCCTGTCCCGCTCACCACGCCAAGCTGAAGCCGTCAGGCGTCTGCATAGTCTGGACGCGTCATGGTGCTTCCCCGAGCAGATCGATACCACTGCCGATATCGCAAGGAAGCTGGCAAAAAAAGGAATATTTGAAAAAATAACAGTTGAAGTCCAAGGCGGGTTTTCAACCGGATTTGTCGAACCGAAGAAAATTATCAACCGCCTCACTCCGGCGCAGCAGCATGCGCTCGACAATATGATATCCGGGTTTCGTTCAGGAAATTTTACAACGTATCTGTTGCATGGCGTTACGGGAAGCGGAAAAACCATTATTTACATAGAATTTCTCAAAGAGGTACTGGCCGCCGGCAAAACAGCCATTGTTCTTGTGCCGGAAATATCGCTGACCCCGCAAACCGCATCCCGTTTCCACCAACACTTCGGCGACGATATCCAGATCCTGCACAGTGCCATGAGCAATCAGGAAAAATACGCCGCGTGGCAAAAGCTCCGCAGCGGCAAGGCAAGAGTCGCTCTCGGGGCTCGCTCTACGGTTTTTGCTCCCCTTGAAAACGTCGGTGCGATAATCGTCGACGAAGAGCATGATACCGCCTACAAACAGGACAGAACCCCCCGTTATCATGGCCGAGATACAGCGGTAATGCGCGCCAAGCTTGAAAACGCTGTCTGTGTTCTCGGCTCGGCTACGCCGTCATTCGAATCGTTCTATAACGCCGAAACCGGCAAATACACTCTGTTGCGCCTCATGGAGAGGGTTGACGGCGCTGCCATGCCGTCCGTTAAACTGATCCCCATGCGGGAAAACAGGAAAATCACGTTCTCTCTCTCGGAAACGCTTTACGAACAGATCAAGGCAAGACTCGAACGAAATGAACAGGTCATACTCCTGCAGAACAGAAGAGGGTTTGCCGGCAGCCTTCTTTGCCTGGACTGCGGCCAAATACCAGCATGCCGGCACTGTAACATCCCCATGGTTTACCACGCAGCAAGCCGCCAGCTCCGCTGCCATTATTGCGGCCATGCCCTTGTCTACACTGAAAAATGCCCCAAGTGCGCATCGGAGAACATTCTCTACAAGAGCAGTGGGACGGAACGCATTGAAGAGGAGCTTCGCCACCTTTTCCCGGAAGAAAAGATGCTTCGCATGGATATCGATACCACAAACGTCAAGGGCGCGCACGCAATGATACTGAAGGATTTTCATGAAAAGAAAGCCCGCATACTGCTTGGCACGCAGATGGTGGCAAAAGGACTCGACTTCCCGGATGTCAGTCTGGTTGGAGTGCTCATGGCAGACATTGGGCTTAACCTTCCCGACTTTCGAGCCGGGGAAAGGCTTTTTGCCCTGCTCATGCAGGTAGCCGGCCGTGCGGGCAGATCAAAAATTCCAGGCGAGGTTTATCTCCAGACATACAATATCGGCAGTGAAGTTTTCACTTACCTTATGCATGGCAGTTATGAGAAATTTTATCACCATGATATGCAGGCAAGAAAAGATCTGCTTTACCCGCCGTTCGTCAAGCTTGTTTCCTGCGAATGTTCGTCTTCTGACGAATTTGCCGCGGAAAGAGCCGCCGGAGAATTTGCCGATGCCCTTAAACCTTATGCATCATCTGAAACATATCTTCTGCTTGGACCGGCACCCGCCGACATCGTCCGTATCAGGGGACGTTACCGCTACCAAATCCTGCTGAAGCTTCCCGGCAAAAAAATCTCCTCTGACAACCTTAAAAAGCTGCAATATTCTCTCATGAAAAAATACCGTCGGCACAAACTCTCAATAACCATCGACGTCGATCCGCAGAGCATGATGTAGCGCAGCCGTACCTGGTGACAGGTGGTAACCGGTGATGGTTCCGCTGCATGTTGAATTGTGGATTGCGTATATTATGGGCACCTTTATTAATAACTTACCTTTTTTGTCATGACTGATTTCGAGTGGAGTACGGAGTATTTGAAAAAACATCCTTTTAAAACTCTTGGCATAGTCTTCTTTCTTGCCGGCAGATATCTTTTCGCGATATTTTTTCTTTACGGCTTCTGGCACAAGCTGGTGAAAGGATGGCTCTGGACAGATGTTATGCATGGCCATTTTACCGAAAGACTCGGCGAACTTACTCCTGCGTCCTTTCAGGCTGCGTACCTTGAACACTTTGCCATTCCGCTGGCGATGCCGATCGCCTGGATTGTCACCGTGGGGGAACTCATTATCGGTATATCGCTTGTTTTCGGTTTTGCTGTCCGGGCAAACGCTGCATTTGCACTGTTCCTGGTGTTGAACTTCGCGGCGGGAGGATATTACAATCTTACCCTTCCTCCGTTTATGGCCTTCTCGGTTCTGATGATGCTCTTTCCTTCGGGACACTGGCTCGGCATGGACAGACAACTCCATGAAAAACACCCTGGTTCGATCTGGTTCCGATAGAGCCCCAAGAACAACACCGCCATTTATTTTCACCCCGTTTGTGTTATTTTCGACTAATGGCCGCCTCTACGTATTGTCATGAACGGAAACCCTTTCTTATCCGTTCAACGGTACCATCGAATCACGGAATACATAGAGGTGCCCTGATGGTGCTACCGGATTATTCATTTAAGGAACCTTTATGGGCAACAAAAAAGCTGTCCCGGCTTCCCTTTTATTGACAGCATATCTTTTGAGCGGCCACGGTTCAGGGCAGCAACTTTTTGCCGGCCTGCACATCCGTTCCCTGCAGGCGGCTGTACCGCCAAAACCGGTATCGGCTCCCGGCCACACTGTTTCCTCTTTATCTTTTCCGGCTGTCACACTTGCCGCAAAGGCTTCGGAAAAACCTGCCGTCCCTTCGGCCCAACAGCACATCATACCGGGCACCGGCCTGTATGACGTTTTGAGAAAGGGGGATGAAGCGTTTTACGCGATGGATTATGAGAAAGCCGACTCTCTCTATACGGCTGTTTTGCAGAAAACCCCGGAGAATGCCGCCGTAAACTGGAAGCTTGCCCGTCTTTACGTAAGCATGGGGGAAGCGTTGCCTCCCGAAAGCCCCGAGAAACGGCAGCCGTACTTCGCAAAAGCCGTAGAGTTCGCCAAAACATCTACCAGTCATGACGATAGCATTGCCGAAGGACATACCTGGCTTGCGGCATCACTCGGCGTTCTTGCCGACAATACGGGAGCCAGAGAGAAAATAAAACGGGCCAACAGTATAAAAAGAGAGCTTGACCGGGCTCTTGAACTCAATCCGGAGGACGATGTCGCATTATCTATACTGGGATCATTCAACCGAGAGATAGCCGATATGGGATGGCTGGAAAAAGTCTTCGCCAAGACGTTTCTGGGCTCGTTGCCTGAAGGAAGCCATGAAGAAGCGGAGAAAATGCTGAAAAAAGCCATTGTGGTCAACCCTCGCGTCATCCGCCACTACCATGAGCTCGGCCTGCTTTACCGGGACATGAAGCGTTACCGCGAAGCGGTGGACGTGCTCAACGAAGCATTGACCAAACCGGTTCTGATGAAGAGCGACGAACGCCGGCTGAAAAACATACAGGCCCTGATCAAAAAGCTCTCGAAAAAGATTGATGCCTAAACAAGGCACCTTTACAAACGAGGAATTTTTCTCAAGATCGGGGAGTGTTTACAAACCGAAGCGCAGCGTATGTTTGAATACGTGAGCATCGGAAGTGTGAACACGACAAAGAGATTGGGCAAAAGGGCCATTTGAAGAGGTGCCCTCAAAAGTTGACTTTCAGGTCGAGCAACACATTGTGACTTGAAATATCGAGCTCGAGGTTCTCGTCACCTTCACGGAAACTTGCATCCTGCGTGGCAAAGTAACGATACATGGCGTTAACGGTCACCGAAGGAGAAATCTTGACGCCTAAACCCGCACTAATCTGATAGGCAAGCACGGTGTCATCTTCACTGAACTTGTCAATGTCGTCCTCATATTCGACATTGGCCGCACCGATACCCGCACTGACGATGGGCACAATAAAACTATTGGGAATCTCGTAATAATAGTAGCCGTTTGCGAGCAGAGAGAGAATCGAAAGATCGCCGTCTGCGGTTATCCTGCCTGGCTCGAATGTTTCAAAATCATTTTTCTGGTAACCGACCTCCCCTTCAAGCCTTATGCATCCGAGATCAAAACCGTGCGCGTAGCTGTATGCTTCTCCGTAGTCGTAGCTCAGATCGCCGCTTTTCGAACCCTTGAGACTTGAATCATTTAAATACGCCAGACCGACAGTAAGCCCTGCGTAAGGAGAACCTGCATAGGCAGGAAAAGAAGAAAAAAGAACAAGGCTGAAAAAAAACACATTCAACAGATGTTTTCTTTTCATTTGGTCTCCTGAGTAATTAAACCGCACCTCTGCCAAATGAATACACCTTTGACAGTTATGCATATACGTCACTTTCGGTTCACTGTGCAGCTGTATATACAAAACTCTACTCAGTATAATGTAAAAATTTTTCTCATAGGCGCCTCTATTTAATTTGTTGCGCGCCCTGATTACTTCGTTGGTCGGATAAGAGAGGGTTTCTGCGCTCCGTTTGCCTTGCACTTGAACCGCTCATGACGAGGTGTCCTACATTGTGATCGGAGATGTTGAAAAAGACCGCATTCAGGGCGTCTCCAGCATACCCAGAAGCCCGTTTATTCCAAGATGGTAGCTATTTGCTCCGAACCCGCTGACTACGCCGCAGCAAACCTCTGAAATAACCGATTTCCGGCGAAATTCCTCACGGGCATAAATATTGGAAAGATGAACCTCTATGACAGGTATGCTGACAGCGCTGATGGCATCCCTCAACGCAATGGAATAGTGGGTAAGCGCCCCTGCATTGAGCACTACCCCGCTGTAACCCCCATGGTCTTCGCAATGAAAGAGTTTCTCGAGCAGTTCACCCTCTTCTTCGGACTGAAAAAAATCAAAAGAAACCCCCGGAAATGAGGCCGCAAGCTCCCGGTTGATATCATCAAGGCTGCGGCTGCCATAAACTTCGGGCTCCCGCTTGCCGAGCCTTGAAAGATTCGGCCCATTCAACACAAGAATTGATATGTTATCCATGGCTCATCGTTACGTGCAACCCCGCAAAAACGGAGAAACCCAAGACAGAGATTGATAAATTTCAGCTGCAGACGTGAATACCACTCCCGACGCCCGGAAAGTCCATTTTCAAGCCGCCTTAAAGAATGTATTGACTTAAATCCCTGTCGGTAATGATCTTGCTCAGTTTTTCGTCAACCATAACTTCGTCGATCACAATCTGCTCGTCACTGCATTTTTCCGGAATATTGAACATCAGCTCCTCGAGAAGATTGGTCATGATGGTATGCAGCCTTCGGGCACCAATATTCTCGACAGCCTCATTAACCTGCGCGGCTATTGCGGCAAGTTTTTTTATCGCCTCGTCAGTAAACTCAAGTTCCACGCCTTCCGTATGCAGCAGCGCTTTGTATTGCTTGATCAGCGCATTTTTCGGCTGGGTAAGTATTTTGTAGAAATCCTCTTCGGTAAGGCTTTTCAACTCGACCCGGATCGGAAAACGACCCTGAAGCTCAGGAATCAGATCGGAGGGCTTGGCGACATGGAATGCCCCCGAGGCAATGAACAGAACATGGTCGGTTCTCACCATACCATGTTTCGTGGCCACGTTGGAACCTTCCACAATAGGCAGCAGATCACGCTGGACACCCTCGCGGCTTACATCAGGGCCTTTGCCGCCGCCTCCGGTTGTCGGGGCGGCAATTTTATCGATCTCATCAATAAACACAATGCCGGACTCCTCTACCTTTTGCACGGCTTCTTTGATGACGGCGTCCATATCGATGAGTTTCTGCACCTCTTCCTGTTCCAGAATCTTCCTGGCCTCGGCAATTGTAACTCTTCTTTTCTTGCGTTTTTTGGGAAGACCGCTCATCAGATCCTGCATGATCCCTCCAAGCTCTTCCATCTGTCCAAGAGGCCCGAAAATCTGCATCATTCCGCCTTGCGAATCACTGCTTATCTCCATCTCTATCTGCCGGTCTTCCATCCTTCCCGAACGCAGCCTTTCCAGCATCTTTTCCCTGCTCTTTCTGTTGACAGCCTCTTCAAGATCGGCGTTGCGCTTTTCTTCGCCCACCCCGTTCACCCCCTCTTCATCCTCCCTTTCATAGGAACCGACCGGCACGGATGGCAGCAGAATTTCGAGCAGCCGTTCTTCGGCAAGAGCCGCGGCCTTTTCCTTTACCTCCTGGGATTTTTCACTCCTTACCATGCTGACCGCCTGGTCGGCCAGATCTCGTATCATCGACTCCACGTCCCGCCCGACATAACCGACTTCAGTAAATTTCGACGCTTCAACCTTGACAAAAGGAGCTCTTGCCAGCTTTGCAAGTCTGCGAGCAATCTCGGTTTTACCAACCCCCGTAGGCCCGATCATAATAATGTTGTTAGGCATGATTTCATCGCGAAGGTCATCACTTACATTCTGCCGCCTTAAACGGTTTCTGAGTGCAATGGCCACCGCTTTCTTGGCCTCCTGTTGACCGATGATATATCTGTCCAGCCGGGAGACAATCTGGTTAGGGGTCAGAAACTCGTCGCTGATAAGGATTTTGTTCACGGCTTTATTCTCATCCGGTTCAAGAACTTTTGACTCATTCTGATCTGCCATATTCGATTGTAATATAAATATGTTAGTAAGATTACCCTGACCCAAAACGGTTACGCCCGTGCTGGTTGTTTAAATTTCCTCGAGTATAATATGATCATTGGTGTAAATACAGATGTCGGCGGCGATCTTCAGGCTCTCCCTGACAATATCGGCCGCTTCAAGGCCGGTATGCTTGATGAGCGAACGGGCCGATGCAAGGGCGTACATACTCCCGCTACCGATTGCGACAATCCCGTCCTCCGGCTCGATAACATCCCCTGTGCCTGATATGACAAGCGCTTTTTCAGGACTTACGACGGCAAGCATGGCTTCCAGGCGCCGAAGATATTTGTCGGTACGCCAATCTCTGGCGAGTTCGACCGCGGCTCTTTCCAGCAGTCCGCCGTATGTCTGCAGCTTTTCCTCAAAACGGTCAAGAAGAGTTACCGCGTCGGCCGTTGCTCCCGCGAATCCTGTAATCAGGTTGGCTTGGTGCAACCTGCGTATCTTTCTTGTACTTTGCTTGATAACCGTATTACCGAGCGTCATCTGCCCGTCGCTTCCCAGGGCGGCTTTACCGTTTCTTATTACACCGAGCACGGTTGTTGCTCTCAGTTCGAGTTTTCCATACTTCTCCATCACAACAAATCCTCTTTCTCCGGGCTTATTAAAATATTTTTTTTCTTAACCTTGCTACAGGAATTTGCATTTGCTCGCGGTATTTTGCAACCGTTCGCCTGGCAATCTTGATACCTTTTTCCTCAAGCATTCCTGCAAGCCGGTCATCGTTAAGCGGCTTGGCGGAATCTTCAGCATCAACCAGTTCCTGTATATATTGCTTAATGATCTTTGTCGAAAGCCCTTCCCCTTCTTCGGTTGGAAGACTTCCGCTGAAAAAGTACTTGAGCTCATAAGTACCGAACCTCGTTTGGACATATTTGCCGTTTACCGCCCTGCTGATTGTCGAAAGGTCAAAACCGGTTTTTTCAGCGACATCTTTCATGACAAGCGGCACGAGTTTTTCCGGGCCTGTAACAAAAAAGTCGTATTGAAAACTCATCAGGGATTCTATCACTTTTATGAGAGTATTACGACGCATGGCAATTGCGCTGGTAAATTCTTTTGCACGGTTCAGCTTTTGCCGCATAAACTTCCGGTCTTCTGCCGGAACGTCCCTTTTTTTCATCGCATCCTGATACGCCTCGGAAACTTGAACCGACATCTTGCTTCTGTCATTCAGGACTGCCGTGAGGCGTCCGCCTTCGTACGTAACGATAAAGTCGGGAACAATGTACTCGCCGCCGCTGCCAGCGGCAACAAACGGATGGGGATCAAGTGTAGCGATAATGTCAATGGCCGATTCGAGCTGACCCGGCCGGATTTGCATCCGCTTGAGTATACGCTCGTACCGGTTGTTGAGAAAGTCGCTGTAATGATTTGTAAGAATCCTTGAAGCGAGCTGATAAGCGCCTGAGTTGTTCTTGGCAGCCTTTATCTCGAGCTGGATCAGCAATCTTTCCTGAAGATCCCGAACGGCTATGCCGGGAGGGTCGAGATAGCAAATCTTTTTCAGGACGGCTTTCACTTCCCTTTTCTCAACCTCCATACCGTTCCGTTCAAGCCCTTCGACAACAACCGCCAGCTCGTCCTCCAGGTAACCGTCATCATCCAGATTCCCGAGAATTTCAGATGCTATCAACAGTTCTCTTGTTCCAATATCCTCCTGCAGAGAAAGGTCTTTCAGCAATTTTTCCTCACATGAATCCTGCTGAACGGCCTGTATGAAACTCTCCTTCGGGCGATTGTCGAAGGTAAACTGCAGCAATCCCTCGGCATCATCCTTCTTTCCCTTTTCCGTCTCACCGGTCACGGCAAATTCGCCTTCAAAACGCTCAACGGAACCAAACATATCCTCATCCGGTTCCTCATCGCTCTTTCCGCCGGAATCATCAACCGATTCGCTCTTCTCCTCTACCAGCTCGAGCATGGGATTTTCCTGCAACTCATCATAGATCCGCTGTTCAAGATGCAGCAACGGCAACTGGAGCAGCTGGCTGGATAAAATTTGCTGGAAAGACAACTGAGCACGCTGACTCTGCTGAAGCTTAATGTCTGGCATAGTTCATGGGAGAATTCGCTAATAAATCTCTCAACCGGTTGTACCAGGACAAACCGTAACGTTCGATCAGTGCTTCACTCACGTAATCAATCAAAGGCATCTTTTTTTCGGCCCCATTTTTTCTTGCTTGACGACACATCACATACCGTTCATAAACAAGATAATCCAAACCAAACTTTTTTTTAATCCGAACCGGAAACAACCTGCATGAAAGCGGTTTTTGAGCCTCAATTGCGCAAAGGGTTACTCCGTCATGACGAAAAGCAAAAACACACTCCTTTCCCTTTATGGTCCGGGTATAGAAATCTCCCTGGTAGATTTCCAGGCAGCCGTAGCGCTTGATATACCGGACAGTTTTCTCGGACAGATATTGCTTCACTTGACAAACAATCCCGTGCAGCAGTTCCGCCTCCTCTTTCATGACAGGGGCTCCAAGCTCACCTTCTACACAGCATGCACCTTTACAGAGCGCAAGGTCACAACAAAACATTGCGCCAGGGATCTGTTCATCTATAAGGACATCATCAACCGCTATCATGGAAAAAACGTTATATGACCGCCGTCCCTGTTGCCAACCGGGCATGCTGCAAATTAATAAAGGTGCCCTTAATAACAGAACAGGTAACCAGTGGACACATACAGAATGCGCGACAAATACAGGTACCCTACATAGACCTATGAATTTTCATTTTTTGCATGTCCTTGTGGCACAAACACAACTCTTTTCTGTTATCTTCTTCCAAACACCCATCCGATCCGGGTGCCAGCAACCAAAATTACCAGAAACTCAAGCAATATGACAATCATCGACGGAAAACAGATTTCATCGGATATTAAAAAAGAACTGCAAGCCACCGTAGAAGCCTGCAGGGAAAACGTAAATGCCGTACCTGGACTTACCGTTATCATAATCGGTGAAGACCATGCATCACAGGTTTACGTGCGAAACAAGGCAAAAAGCTGCAGGGAGATCGGCATGAACTCCACGGTCATCGAGCTTCCGGAAGAAATATCCCAAGCCGAAGTCCTGGCCAGAATAGAGGAGTTAAACAACAATCCGGAAGTTCACGGCATACTCGTACAGCAGCCACTTCCGAAACACATTGATGAATATGCGGTCACCATGGCGATCTCCCCTTTTAAGGATGTCGACGGCTTTCATCCCGAAAACGTCGGACAGATGGTGCTCGGGCATCTCGACAGGTGTTTCCTCAGCTGCACACCTTACGGGATTCTCGAACTCCTCTCCAGGCACGCCATCGAGACAAAAGGAAAACACTGCGTGGTTGTCGGGCGCAGCAACATTGTCGGGAAGCCGATGGCCAATCTTATGCTGCAAAAACTCAAGGAAACAAACTGCACAGTCACGGTCTGCCACTCGGCGACACGCAACATGCCTGAACTCACCAGACAAGCCGATATACTTATTGTCGCCATCGGGCAGGCAAATCTCATCACAAAGGACATGGTCAAGCCCGGAGCCGTAGTTATCGACGTCGGCATGAACCGCGTTGAAGATGCCTCCCGCAAATCGGGATACCGGCTGGCCGGAGACGTGGACTACGATAATGTTTCTCAAACCGCTTCAGCAATTACTCCGGTACCAGGCGGCGTCGGCCCGATGACGATTGCCATGCTGCTGAAAAATACGCTGCAGTCATTCATGAGAGCGCACAATCTTCAGGATACCCTTTAGGGCACCTCGCCATGAACGGTCTCTCTCCTATCCGCTCAACGAAGCAATTGAAACGCGGAATAAATAAAGGGCATCTCTATTAATTGTCGTGAACGACCTTCTCTATCCACCCAACAAAGTATTCGGGTCGCGCAACAAATCAATAGAGGTGCCTTTGACCAGCGGCGGACCGGTAATGCTTACATTTAAGCATGAAAAGCCTTACATTTCATCAGGCATGACAGAAACCGATAACTTGCAGAGGAGAAAAATGACCCACTTACTGCTTGTATGGCTTATAAACGCTCTTGCGGTCTATGCCACAGCCAGCCTTCTCGGCGGCATTTACGTAAAAAGTTTCTGGTTGGCCCTGCTTGTAGCTCTGGTGCTCGGTCTGATCAATGCCATAGTCAAACCGATACTGGTCTTTTTTTCCATCCCGTTCATCATTGTTACTTTGGGGCTTTTTCTGCTGATTGTCAATGCCCTCATGCTAATGCTTGCCGCAGCTCTGGTTGACGGCTTTTCGGTCAGCAGCTTCGGGTGGGCTGTGCTCGGCTCACTGGTAATCAGTCTTGTCTCCTGGATGTTAAGTTCAATTTTCAACATATAGGACATCTTTCAACCAATCGGGGCGCACGACAACGAGAAGTGCTCTTCATTGCACTCAGATCATCATGCAAGGTCAAGCACAGGCAATAATTCTCCCTAAAGCCAATAAACTCAGACTCAACCATGTCCTTTACTTGGCCGACAGGCCGGAAGATATCCTTGTAAAAACGATCGCTACAACCATCACACCGGGACTTGACCGCCTGCTGCTAACCAATAAGCCGGTCTCACATAAAGTGCTGAACTACCCGATTATGCTGGGCAGCGAGATGATCGGTCAGGTACTGGAAACCGGGCCGAAGGTCACCATGCTCAAACCGGGTGATTTTGTCTACACTTTCAAAGGCGACCGGTGGAGCGGAATCGATCCCTATTACGGCTGTCATGCTGAAATGGTGCCCACATCCCTGGAAAACGTTTTCCCTCTCGGACGCCAGCCCATACATCGTGATCTCCTCACAGGCCTGCTGGCATACGTCATTTCCGCCATTGACAAGACCCGCCTGAACAGCTCGTCCCGGGTCCTGATACTCGGACTTGGCTCGGTAGGCCTCATGGCTGCCGAGTATCTTCGTTTCAAGGGAGTCGGGTCGATTGATGCCCTTGAAAATTTCGGTATCCGCGGACAGCTCTCCTGTGCCGAAAACATAGCGATGCAGGTCAACGATTTCACAAGCGATTTCGATAACACTTACGACCTGGTTATTGAAGCCACAGGACGCATACTGCTGATCGAAAAGGCGATACGCCTTCTCAAGCCGGGAGGAACAATACTGCTTATGGGGAACTATGAAGTGCTTGGCTATGATTACAGGCTGATCCAGCATAAGGAGCCGGTACTTATCTGCTCCAGCATTACAGCATACGAGCACATCCTTGCTTCTCAGAAATTGCTCGGAAGCGAAGCTATCGACAGTGAGAAGTTCTTCACCAATGTCTTTGGGGTTAATCAGTTCGAGCTTGCTTACCGGGTTGCCCTGGACAGCAAAGAGGCGATAAAAACCGTTATCAGCTGGATTTAGAAGAATGAATGCGGTAAGCTTATCTGCTGTTTCCAAACAGTTTGGCGAATTCTGGGCCAACCGGGATATCTCTCTCGACATACACTCCGGCTCGATTCACGCAATTGTCGGCGAGAACGGTGCAGGAAAAAGCACGCTTACCAAGATAATTTACGGACTCCTCACGCCAACTTCGGGATCGATCTCCGTCAGGGGCCAATCGGTCCGGTTCAACTCCCCGCGACAAGCTATCGCTGCCGGGATCGGCATGGTTCACCAGCATTTCATGCTGATACCCGGCCTGACCGTCACAGAAAACATCATACTTGGCGATGAACGCTGTGCGCTCTTCTCACTGTTGAACAGGAAAGAGGCTGCCCGGAAAATTCAATCCATTGCCGACCGCCATGGAATGGCAATCGACCCGGATGTCTTCATATCGGAACTTTCGGTAGGAGAAGAACAGCGTGTTGAGATCCTGAAACTTCTTTATCGCAATGCAAACATCCTGATTCTCGATGAACCTTCCGCAGTACTTACGCCGTCTGAAACCGAGCAGCTTTTCAGAACCCTCAAATCCTTCCGGAAAGAGGGTAAAACCGTGCTCCTGATCACGCACAAGCTGGGTGAAGTGCTGAGCGTTTCGGACACGGTAAGCGTTATGCGCAGAGGACGGATTGTCGCCACGGAACCAACCACAGCCGTCACCAAAAGCGATCTTGCCCGTCTGATGGTCGGCAGAAACGTACTGCTCAGGGTCGAGAATCCTCCTGAAAAACCCGGAAACACCGTGCTGAAAGTGTCACAGGCGGGTTTCATCGATGAGAAAGGACGACAAAGGCTCGACGGCCTTTCGTTCAAGGTAAGGGAAGGGGAAATCTACGGCATAGCCGGAGTAGAAGGCAACGGCCAGAGCGAACTGCTTGCCTTGCTCTGGGGCATGGTCGAGCCGGGATGCCTGACAAGTGGGTCGATCACCGTAAGCAACATCCCGCTCGACGACAAAAGTTCGGCTGAAGTGGCCTCTCTCGGTGTATCCCTTATTCCTGAAAATCGCTTGCAACATGCGGTAATCAAAGACTTCTCGGTCTATGACAACATGATCTTCGGACGTCATCGAGAAAAGAAGTTCTTACGGTTTGCCGGTTTCGATGCAAAAACCATCAGGGGTTACACGAACACCTTGATCGGTCAATATGATATACGATGCGACATACAGAGCAACCCTGCCCTGTCCGATCTTTCGGGCGGCAACCAGCAGAAGATAGTTCTTGCAAGGGAAATCGAACGCCCCGGGCTCAAGCTTCTCATACTTGCCCAGCCAACACGGGGAGTGGATATCGGAGCCCTCGAGATGATCCATAAAAAGATCATCGAGGCCAGGGATAAAAACATTGCCATACTCCTCGTTTCGGCTGAACTTGATGAAATCATATCGTTGTCGTCAAGAATAGGCTGCCTCTATAAAGGCTCAATCCGTCACGAGTTTTCCACGGAAGAAATCCGGAAAGGCAGATCCAGCGAACAGGATTTCGAAAAAGAAATCGGCATGTTTATTACATGAAACTCCCGCCCGTCATGCAAAACAAACTTTTCAAGCTTGTTGCTCCCCTTCTCGCCGTGGCTGCCGCAATTCTTGTCAGCGCCTTGTTCATCGTCGCAATCGGACGCAATCCACTGGTGATTTATCAGAAAATGTTTTCCATGACCTTCGGATCGGACTATGGAACAGGCCAGATCGTTTTCAAAACAACGTCACTCATGCTTGCCGGCCTTGCCGTGGCGATACCTTTCAAAGTAAAGCTGCTCAACATCGGGGGTGAAGGGCAGGTTCTCGCCGGTGCATTTGCGGCCGCGGCCGTAGGGTTCTTGCTTCCTCCCCAGACACATCCTTTCGCGGCAATAACCATCTGCTCGTTTTCGGCCATCATTGCCGGAAGCACCGTTGCCCTGTTTGCAGGATGGCTCAAAGTGCGTTTCGGGATCAACGAGGTGATATCGACGATTATGCTCAACTTCATCGTCCAGGCGTTTGTCGGCTACATGCTGACCTGGCATCTCGCTGTCCCCTCAACCGTGCATACCCCGGAAATTGTCCAGTCGGCACAGCTCCCCATGTTTGACAGTATCATCGGCATCTGGCACAAATCCCCTGCAAATACCAGCACCCTGCTGGCCCTCATCGCATGTCTGGGCACCTGGATCATGATTTTCAAAACCACTGCAGGTTATGAGATGAGAGCCGCAGGCCTCCAACCGGAAGCCGCAAGATACGCCGGCATTAACGCAAACACGCATACCCTGAAAGCCATGGCTGCGGGCGGAGCCATGGCCGGCCTGGCTGCAACGAATCTTGTTCTCGGCTATAAACATTTCTATGAAGCCGGCTTGACGAGCGGTATCGGGTTTATCGGTATCGCCGTCGCACTGCTGGCCTACGCACATCCTTTGTGGATTATTGCTTCAGCACTGTTGTTCGGGTTTCTGGAATACGGAGGGTTGACGGTGAATGCTTATGTACCGAAAGACATCTTCATGATGATGCAGGCCGTTACAATCCTGATGGTGCTTGTGTTGACAAAAACGCTGAACCGGGCTTAGGCTTCCGACCTGCTGTCGAGATCCGAACCGTAAAGGTTCATCTGTTTGCGGTAGTAGGAAAACGCCTGTTCCTGACGGACAACGCCAAGCAGCTTGTCGGACTTGCGTGACAAAACAGGGATGGTATCGTAATCGGTCAGCTCGAACAATTTAAGCGCCTCGTCCAGCTTTGAAGTATCATACAGCACCGGGACATCCTTTTTTACGATATCCTCGGCAATAAGCCCTGTAAAAGGCCCCTCCTTGAGCAGGATGCTCATTTCCTCAAGCCTGATGATACCGACAAATTCATCGTTTTCAGTCGTTACCAGAAAGTTCGATTCCGGGGTATTGTGAAACACATCGATAATTTTTTCAGACCGGGTAACGTCGCGAAACCTGACATAATTGGTTTTCATGATATCCAGCACGCTGATATTCTCCGCAATTGAAAGCGCAATACCATAACCGACACGTACTCCTGCTTTCTCGAGCACATAGGTTTCCATAGAGTAATCGTAGGCAATACGGGCTATCAACGCTGCCGTAACCGCAGCAAACATAATGGGCAGCACAATCTCATATTCTCCGGTTACCTCGAAAAGAATCAGAATCACCGTCAGCGGAGCACGAATTATTCCGGCAGTCAGGGCTCCCATCCCGACAAGAGCATACGCTCCTGATGCAGCCGTTATTCCAGGAAACAAAGTGTGCACCAGATTACCAAACATGCCGCCAAGCATTGCCCCCATCTTCATCGCGGGAGCGAACATACCGCCGGAACCTCCGGAACCGACGCTGAAACCCGCAACAACCGGCTTCAGGAGATAGATGCCAACCATGTTCAGCCATGACTCGGTCCCTCTGACGGCGTTATCGATAACTTCGTAGCTGTAACCGTAAAGCCCCGGAAGCCACATGCAGACAAGCCCGGTTAGAAGCCCGCCTATTGCCGGCATTGCCCAGACCGGTATGTTGCGTTTTTTTTCAATTTTTTGAAAAGACTCCTCGATTCTGTAGTACACCTTGATGAACATGACGGCGGAAAGTCCGGCAAGAACGCCAAGCACAAAATAAAACAGCAGTTCCGTGTTGGAAACAAGACTGTAATCAGGAACCTGAAAAGTCGGAGAATTCCCGAGGTAGCTTCTTGAAACCACCGTCCCGACCACCGCGGCGACAACAATCGGGCTGAAGGTTCGGACACTGAAATCACCAAGTATGACTTCGATAGCGAACATAACCCCCCCGATCGGGGCATTGAAAACAGCCGCGAGACCGGCAGCCGCACCGCAGCCGAGAAGAGTGCGTTTTCTGTCGGGAGAAAATCTAAGCACCTGTGCCACCGATGAACCAAGTGCCGCGCCCACCTGTGCAATGGGGGCCTCACGTCCTCCTCCTCCTCCCGTACCGATACTCAGCACGGAGGTTATAGTCCGGTGAAGCCACAACCTTCGAGGCAGGGTGCCCTCATTCTGCGCAACCGCCTTAATAACACTGGCAAGACCGTGTCCCGGCCTCGTCTTTACGATGTAGGCATTGTACAGACCTACAAGAAGCCCGCCGACAGCCGGTATCAGGGGCATCAGAAGCCCCCAGTACCCCTCGATTAAAATCGAGGTTCCGAAAACTTCGAGCCCTCCGAAAAAAAAGTGGCTCAAAAGCTTAATGGCATCGTGAAAGACAACCGCAACGTAACCGGTCGTGACCCCCACAAAAATCGCAACGAAAAGAAAAGGAAGATCCTGATTGAGATTAAGTTGAAGCAGTATATTGTCAAGCGTCAGCTTGAAAAACCTCTGGGAGGTGCCTTTAAAGTATCTGCTTCGTCTGAACAGAATGTAAAAGAAGACCCGGAACTTTCTGTTCCAGCTGCCTTTTATTTTCGAGGAACCTTTCATGAACAGGGGTTCAACTCAGGGGCACATCTATTGTCGGGCGTCCGGATATTATCTTCACCGGGCAGTGCTCGAAACCCGCGGGCTTCGTAGCTTGTTCGGATGGTATCAGAACTCGCAGCAACGTTGGAGGTACCCTCAGGAAGTATGTGTTTTGCGACTGTAATCTGCAATTACCGTTCAAAATATAATTTTTTATCTTCAAAAGCTTTCCAGTTGCAGTATTTTCCAGCTGCTACCGTGACGGCTGTCACAGACGCGTTTATATACCGAAAGAACAAAAGAACAAAAATGCGAGCACTCAGGAACATACTCAGCGGCGCCAGCATCTTCTTTGCCGGCATCTGGCTTGTAGTCAGAATCGTGCTTGAATATTTCGGTTTCATAGATGACGGCAACGACAGAACAACCGGCATTAAAAACCTTCGCGAAGAGTATAAAAAAGCCAACTACCGGTAGCTTTCAAACGAAATATCCGGACTCATCCGGCCATCGGACCCGCTTGCCCATGAAGCAGCCCCGCTTTCCTGACAAACCGGAACTTCCAGTCTGTCCAATCACTCTTCATCAATGACCACAGTAAGATCAACAACCTTTTCGGGTTCGGCAAGAGTGTTCACAGCCGGTTTCTGGTTTATCACCGTGTACGGCACCAGGAGTGTCGAGTATTCATAAAACACGTTGCCCGTATTGAACCCGTTCTGAACGATCACCTTCCTCGCCTGTTTTAGCGACATACCCAGAACATCCGGCACCGGAGTTTTTTGAACGGTCTCGATCATCTCTGCTTTTCCGACAATCACCGAGATGGACGAGCCTGCAGAAACAAAGGTTTTCGGCGCCACCGACTGGCTGAGCACTTTGCCGTCGTCAGCAGGGTCATAGACTGACTGTACCTGAATGTCTTTCAGGACAATATCAAACCGCTCCAGGGTTTGACGTACCTCGTCGAGCGGCCTGCCATAAAAATCAGGAACAGAAAACTTCGGCTTTTCCCGTTTGTTCAGCACAAGGTAAACCGTCCTTCCTGGCTTGACCTCAGACCTTGGAGCCGGGCGCTGGACAATAACGGTATTTGAATCAACATCCCGCATGTAACGGACGTTGTAGCTCTTCTTCCCCGAAAGCCCGGCAGACCTCAATACACCAAGCGCATCCTCATAACCCATCTTTTGCACATCCGGGACGAGCACGCTTTCTCCCTGACGGGTATATTCCACCATAACAAACTTATCCATAACAACATACGCTGCCACCAGCAGGACAAGTCCAACAAGGGCTTTTTTTACCATAATACCTGAGCCTTCTCAATTCTGGCGTTTCATCACAAAATCAACAAGCAAACGAAGCGACTGTTTTGCGTCGTTTTTCTCCATACCGTCTATCGCGGCAAGCGACTTGACGGAAAAACCTTCTGCCACCTCGGCTGCGTAGTCCAGCCCTCTCTTTGCTCTGACAAACTCTATAACCTCATGGCTTTTTGTAGCTCTTTTTTTAACGCTTTTAAGTATGGATTTTATCCTTCTCTGTTCGGAACGGTCCGAGTTTCGAAGGGCATAAATAAGGGGAAGCGTGATCTTTTTCTCCTTTATATCTATCCCGAGCTGTTTGCCGGTTTGTTTCGAGTCACCCGCATAGTCGAGCAGATCGTCACGGATCTGAAAAGCCAGTCCAAGATACTCCCCGTAATTCTTCAACGCCTGGATCTTCTCTTCATCTTCAGTAACGCTTGCCGCTCCCATCGCACATGAAGTGGCAAGCAGCGAGGCTGTCTTGTCCGATATAATCCGAAGATAATCCTCCTCGGTAATATCAAGACTTCGTGTTTTCTGAATTTGCAGTATTTCACCTTCGCTCATACGCCGGACAGCGTCGGAAACCATATGCAGAAATATGTAATCTTTGTTTTCAAGTGAAAAAAGCAGGCCTTTCGAAAGCATATAATCCCCGATAAGCACGGAAATCTTGTTCTTCCACAAGGCATTGATGGAAAGCAGCCCCCTGCGCATTTCGGCTCCGTCAACCACATCGTCATGAATCAATGTCGCGGAATGCAGCAGTTCCACCATAACGGCGGCCCTGTAACTCGACTCCTGAACTCCTCCGCAGACTTTCGCCCCGAGCATAACCAGCAAAGGGCGAATCTGTTTTCCCTGCTGCTTCAACATGTAACGGACAACCTTGTCAATAAGACCGTTCTCAGTCTGCAGTGCAGTTTTGTATTTCCGCCGAAAAGTATTCAGCTCTTCGGTAACAGGTAAAGCTACGTCTTTCAAATTCACGGGCATAAGATTCTTATGAGTGCCTCAGCGGTTTGAGGTGCCCTGTGTGGTATAACTGTTCTGTCTTTCCGTCTGAAATAGAAAGCCGGAAATGAAGTGTAAAATTCCTTTCAGGCAAAAAAACACGTTCGACCAGCATGTCAAAAACGCTCGATCTACAACAACGGCAATAGTCTACATAAATTATGATAAAAGAACAAAAAAACCGGGTATCCCCATAAAGGCGCCTCTATTTATTGTCATGAGCGGTTCAAACCCTTTCCATCCGTTCAACGAAGCAATTGAAGCGCGGAATAAATAGAGGTATTCTTTTGGTTTCGTGAGAATCCTGTATTTTGTCCCTAAGAAACACGGAATTACCCGAGCAAACAACCGACCTGTAGCATGGGGAGTGAAACAGAGCCTTCCAGACCGAAATCACCCGCTTCGCAAATGATGGAAGCCGAGACCGCAGAAAAGGAAACGAAAAAACCCGAACCGACCGGGCACGAAGAGGAAGACGGGCTTTCCGGTGATGCGGAAATGAATTTCATCGAGCACCTCGACGAGCTCCGCGGACGACTCATCAAAAGCGGGATAGCACTGGTCGTGGTAATGATCCTTTGTGCATTCTTCTCGGATATACTCGTCAACCAGATCCTGATCGCACCATTAAAAAACAGCAGCGAAACAATTGTCTTGCAAAACCTGGTGCCCTATGGACAGATATCACTCTACCTGCAGGTTATCTTTTTCTCAGGGTTTGTTCTTTCTTTCCCTTTTCTCGTTTACCAGATCTGGCAATTCGTCCTGCCCGGCCTGCGGGAAAAAGAAAGGGCTGCCACCCGTTTTGTGATCTCGTTTATTTCCCTTTCGTTTTTTGCCGGAATCGCTTTCGGTTACTTTATCTTTCTGCCGATCTCGCTGAAATTCTTTGCCGGATTCGGAACACCCCTTATCGAAAACAATATCGCGGTACAGGACTACATCAGCTTTTTTATCGGCGCTCTGCTGACCGCCGGACTTGTCTTCGAGCTGCCCTTCATTTCATATGTGCTGTCCAAAATAGGTCTCTTAACCCCTGCTTTCATGCGCTTTTATCGCAAACACGCCATCGTCACCCTGTTGATTGTCGCGGCCGTCGTGACCCCGTCCACAGATCTCGTCACCCAGCTTGTCATTGCCGTACCGATGATCCTGCTTTACGAGCTGAGCATAGGGATTTCAGGATATATTAATCGAAAAAACAATGCACTCGACAACACTTCACGATGAACCGGGCATTTGCAATATTTTTTGATAAAGCTCACGAACGCTGCGCTCAAGCTCCATGATCGTACCGTTGTTCCCTATCACAAAATCAGCCCTTTCCACGAGTTTTTCCTGAGGCCATTGCGCCTGGATCCGGCGTATGATCTCTTCACGGCTTCCCATACCTTTCTTCACGGCACGCTCTATGCGTTTTTCAAGGTCGGAAACAACCACCACAATGATATCCAGTCCTTTGTCGCCGCCCGACTCGAGCAAAATAGCAGCTTCCTTTACCAGGATCCTCACGCCGTTCCTTGCTGCACGATCAACCGCCTCGCGAAAAGCCCTGAAAACTTTCGGGTGAATCAGTTCATTTATCCGCTTACGGGTACAGGGCTCCCTAAATATCTTTTGAGCAATACGGTGCCTGTCAAGCAAGAGCTCTCCGGACGCATCAATGCTATAGACGCCTTCGCCGAATATTCGCTTGATTTCCGCAATAACATCCGGGTCTTCAACCTGCAAGCCCTTGGCTATCTTGTCAGCCTCGAAAACAGCGCACCCCATATCTGCAAGAATCCTGCAAACACTGGTCTTGCCGCTGCCGAGACCGCCTGTAACACCGACAAGCACCGGAGAGCCCACTGTACCAGTCCTCTTAGTCATCGCTTTGTTCGAGGTTGTTTCTTACCTCGAGCAGCACGGCCTTCCAGAGCTTTGGCTCTCTGCGATACCTATCGGCACGCTCGTTAAAAGCCTTCCTGGTTAACGCATGAACTGCAAACAGAGAATCAAGCTCTCTGACCCCCATCACAGCAACACTATCCACCTCATCGACTGCAACCCCGGAAAGCATCAGATAATCAGCGTAAAATGCCGCAAAACGTTTGTCGGTGTTGTTCAGTGCAGGCAGATCGTTTTCACCGCATCCCTGCGCAAAAAACAGGAAGACTACTGCCACAGTACAGATATATATCCTGAATGCTCGAATCATCTATACTCCTTCTTTAGGGCACCTCCATACTGCTGCATACATCACGGAACAATAATGATAAGAAGCCGGTCCAGAATTCAAAAGATAAGAAGAGGCGGGAGGAATTAATTGAAAAAACTGATCCGCATGAGAAACTAAATCTTTATACCGATAGTTAAAAAACCAGATTCCCCTGCTCTTCAGGCACTACTAAATTTAAACACTTCATTCTCATGGCATACACACAACCAGCACTTCCATACGCGGAAAATGCGCTTGAACCTCACATCTCGGCAAATACCATCAGCTTCCATTATGGAAAACATCATGCTACTTATGTAAAAAAATACAACGATATGGTAGCCGGCACACCTCATGATGACCAGAGCATTGAAGATGTTATTGTCGCAACAGCAAACAATCCGGATAAGGTCGGCGTGTTCAATAACGGTGCCCAGGCATGGAATCACACCTTTTACTGGAACAGCCTTTCTCCAAACGGCGGGGGCATTCCCTCGGGAGAGATCGCGGAGAAAATTGATGCCGATTTTGGCAGCTATGAGAAATTCAAGGAAGAACTCGCCAATGCCGCGGCAACGCAGTTCGGCAGCGGATGGGCATGGCTTGTACTTGACAAGGGACTGTTAAAAGTCGTGAAAACCGCCAACGCCCAGACTCCTCTTACAAATGGCATGTTCCCGATCCTTACGATTGATGTCTGGGAGCACGCATACTATCTCGATTACCAGAACCGACGGCCGGATTACATATCTGCAGTCATCGATGAGCTTTTGAACTGGACATTCGCCTCGAAGAACTTCCTTGACGCACAGGTGTAAAAATGAGTTAATTAGTAAATTTCAACAGCAAAGGCTCCGAGTTCGGGACTGTTTATTTTCCGCTCAACGCCGCAGTTCGGAAGAAAAGCTATCGGAATGCCAAGCAGTTTATTCAAAGCCCTTCTACATCCAGGGGAGGATTCCGACAACCCTATCCAAGTCGATCACCTTTGCCTTTCTCGGAAGACGGTACCGAATCTCAAGCTCCCTCGGATTAATGGTGCGTTCATCGTAAACAATTACCAGCTCGTGTCTACCGCCGCCGTCAAGACGCGGATTGAACATCAAGACATTGATCTCCTCCGGAAGATTGACGATTTTTCCTTCCAGGGTATACGGAGCGAATCTCCTGAAGTACATCTCCATCTGTTTTCTGCCGAGCGAATCGCTGATCAACATCCCTTCCATATTGCGGGTGAGGGAATTGACAAGCAGCTTTTTCTTCCCGGCTGACGTCATGATGGTATAACTTATTCGCTCCCCGCCCTTACGCACGGACTCTATAGCTTGCAGAGGCTCATCTACGGGGATGATCCCCGACAAAGCACCCGAAAGGAGCTCATATCCCGACCTCAATCCAATGATCTTCTCGATGTTGTCCGGGCGGTTGCCCCCGACAAGCAGCCGGTTATTGAGCATATCGTGAACAAACAGAGAATCAGGGCGGAAAAACATATCGGCTACAGGCCATCCCATGATACCCGAGCTAACGATAATGCGCATATCCTTTTCTCTCATGAGTTGAATATTGCTGTATACCCGTTCCTCTCTCTTCGGCGTCTTTATCCAGATATCCGCATATCCGTCAAGCGCCTTTACGCCCCTGGATGTTTCGGAAACGTCACGGTACAGCTCGGCGAGGTCATCGCTGAGTTCAACATTTTCCGATGGCCACTTCTCAACCGTTACGGTTTTGAAATCCGCACATCCTGCCAGAAAAATTACCAAAACACAACACAGCAGGCTATTCAGTGGTTGTTTCATTGCTTAGATCAGTCAGGATATCATTTGCTTATCGCCGGAGCTCGCCATACAGCGCCCGAAAGTAAAGGGAATATCGCCAATATTCTTCTTTCTTAAGTTCTTTTTTTATTGTACCTACATTGATCGCTGCCGTTACATCCGGACAATTGTAGGCATCTCTATGTAATTTGTACCGCCATGCACTCCCTATACCTTAAACCTAAAGAACACCGCAGACTGTTCAAAGGCCATCTCTGGTCATTCAGCAATGAGCTCCAGTCGCTGCCCAAAAACATCACCGCAGGGGAAACGGTCAAGCTCTACACCCATGACAAGCAATTTATCGGTACCGGTTTTTACAATCCCAACTCCCTGATCTCTTTCCGCCTGCTGTCAAGGACAGGCGAAATCCCCGACGATGAATTTTTCAGAAAAAAAATCCTTAACGCTCTCGATCTGCGCAAAAAGTTTTATCCCGAAGAAGACACAAACGCATTCAGGCTGGTACATGGAGAATCCGACGGGCTGCCGGGCCTTGTAATCGACCGTTTCAACAGTGCTTTTGTCCTGCAGGCATTCTCGGCCGGAATGGACCGGCACCTGCCGCTTATCTGCAATGTTCTTGCCGGTCTTTTCACACCTTCGTCCATCGTCCTGCGAAACGAATCGATACTTCGGGAACTGGAGGGACTGCCTCTCCACAAAAAAGTCGTTCATGGATTGGAAAAGGATACCGTCCAAATCATCCATGACACCGGGCTGCAATACAAAATCAATCTCCTCGAAGGACATAAAACCGGTTTCTTTCTTGACCAGAGGGATAACCGGCGCATGATCCGCAGGCTGGCGGGAAAAGCGGAGACACTCGATGTGTTTGCAAATGACGGCGGATTCGGCCTGAATGCACTGTACGGCGGTGCCGCATCGGCAACAATGGTTGACATTTCTCATGACGCACTGAAGCGCGCCGAAGAAAACACGCAATTGAACAAGCTCTCGAACTACGCCTTGATCCAGGGAGATGCATTCGAGGTGATGAACCGATTGATCGAGGAGCGGCAATCGTACGACCTTGTCATACTCGATCCGCCAAGTTTCACCAAAAGCCGCAAAAACCTGCCCTCAGCTCTGCATGCCTATAAAAAACTTAACCGGCTGGGGCTTCAACTTGTCAAGCACGGGGGGTTTCTGGCAACGGCATCCTGCTCCCGTCATGTTTCTGAGGATGACTTTCTGGAAACCATTCGTCAGGCGTCGGCCCCAATAAAAAAACAGCTCCGTCTTGTCTTCAGGAATTCCCAGCCGGCAGATCATCCGGTGCTGCTTTCAATGCCGGAAACGCATTACCTGAAGTTTGCCTGTTTCTATATCAGCGGTACGTAAGTGCTTGATATGCCGAATAACACCTTACAGTTCATGGATCATTTCATATACCTCACTCCATAAAGCCGCACGGGGAGGGGCTACATTCTTATTGGTACTGTTAGCAAAACAGATCGTATGAAATCCCTTTGTCCGTAACTGCATAACATTATCGGGGTTGTCCTCAACATAGATATCCGCGCCGACTTGCGATTTTTCTTTCATGAAACAAAGATCCCAGTAAGGAATACCGTGACCGTCCAGCCACGCTATCGTCTGCTGAACCGCCGAGGCATGCGAATAGTGAATGAACAATCGATGCGTAATGATCCTGATGTGGTACCCCTCATCGGAAAGCTTTCTCAGATATTTTCTTGTGCCGGGAATCATGGGCATGGTCTTGAAAAGCTCCTTCTGGTTAAGCGCATAACGATGAAGGCTTTCATACTGCTTTTTACCTGAAATCCCCCACTCTTTCAAACCGTAGGACACATCGTCCGTCAATGATTCGACCGGCAGCTCGAACCATTCAGCCGCAATTTCCCGCATGCGTCCGTAAAAATCCGCACACACGCCGTCAAGATCAATCCCGATAACCGGCATCTCTTTTTCAGCTTTTCCCATGTTCAAAAATACTAATTTCACAACAATGGCCTGACAATTATTCAGGTTAAAAGCGTTACCTAAATCGAGCGATTGTCGAACATGCCTTTTCACTTTCACCCGACAGGTGAAGGATAATCACATGATAAGTGTATTATAAGTGACTGTTTTCAATAGATTTACATTTTTGAGCATTCGCTGAAACGCTCAGTTTAGGTGTTAATGACGACTGTACAACACAGTACGACCGGATCAAAAGTTTTTGGAAAAAAAGCGACGGGGAAACTAAGTTATGAAAGTTGATCAGTCCAAATACGAGCTCACAGGTCAGGCAAGTGAAAAGGTTGCCTACCTGGAGCGGCTTGACAATGGTGAAAGGAAAAGCAATCGATAAAGCCATTACCGAAAGTGAAAAAAGCATGTTTTAGTCCTGTGAAATATTTTGTAACGATCCCCTTATTACTCCTGCTGCCGCCCGCTTCCTCATCCCTGTTTGCCGAGCAGCAAGCCGCACTGAACACGGAGCAGGTCATTTCCTTGAAATTCAACAATGCAGCAGATGCCGCAAATAAGCCTGGGCCCAGAGGAAGCATATCGGTCCGCATTGATAACATCAGAAATTCCGAAGGCAAACTCGGCATAGCACTTTTCCGTGCAGAAGAGGGATTTCCGGACAAGCCGGAAAAGGCCTTTGCAGTAGCAAGTACGGAAATAAACGGAGCTTCTCTGGAAATCGTCCTCCAAAACATCCCTTACGGAAGGTACGCTGTCAGCATCCTGCATGATGAAAACAGTAACAGAAAGATGGATAAAACCTGGATCGGTAAACCAAAGGAAGGGTTCGGCACTTCAAACAACCCGAAAATCAGGTTCGGTCCTCCTGGTTTCGATGAATCGGGCTTTGTGCTCGATCGTGAAAAAATCGTGCTCGATATAGCAATGAACTACCTTTAGCCAACAATCTGTGCCGTATATGTACTAATTTTGTTATAATGTATGCGTTATCGGGAATGCGCAACCACAGTAAGCTCTTTTCTCCGACAGGGTTTCACAGGAAAATCACCGAGTCCCGGTGCACATGCCGCACCATTGAAAACCTGCAACCTTGCCCTGTCGGAGAGTACTCCTAACAGAAAAATTTCGGACCAACACCGGCATAACCATGAATACAGTAACCAGAAAAACCGCCCCGTTCATTCTGACAGGATTTGTCATGCTTGCTTCATGCAAACCGACCGTCAAGGTTGAAGCACCTGACAAACCGATCACGATCAACATGAATATCAAGATTGACCACGAAATAAGGGTAAAGGTCGATAAGGAGCTCGAAGACCTGCTCACGAACAAAAATGAACTTTTCTAAAGGAGACACCATGCTCAAGAGATTACCATATTTTTCCGGGCCAAACGTGCTGAAAACATTGACCGTGATGATGCTGCTCGCCGTCTTTTCATCACCCGTTTTTGCGCTTGATCTCGATACTGCACGCTCAACAGGACTTGCGGGAGAAACCGACAGCGGACTCCTGGCAATTCCTCCAGGCGCAGGCAGCGAAGCCCAACCGTTGATCGATCGGATAAATACACAGCGTGAAGCCGAATATCAGAGAATCTCCGGGCAGAACAATGTGAGCGTGGAAGATGTGGGGAAGCTGATGTTTCAAAAAATCTATGCTACCCTCCCCTCAGGTACCTGGATCCGTATTCAGGGAAATTGGTCACAAAAATAAAGGCTCGACAATAAACCTTGTAGCGGGAGATTCGAGCGTTAGGCGTAAGGAAGCCTCGCTGCCGCGGCGCAGCAAACACATGAGATCCAGGCACTGCCTAACGCGGCATGGTTTTTTCGCGGAGAGAAACGCATGAAATGGCTCATTCGCCTACTGCTGACGGCTGCCCTGCTGCTTGCTTCAGCAGGGTTTTCCCTATGGCTGGCCTCCCCGTGGCTGATCACCGAAATGGCCGGGAAAGCGGCGGCAGGCAAAAATGTTGTCGTTCGCATTGAAAAACCCGGACGTCCGACATTCACCTCGACCACTTTTGATGCTCTTGAGATATCTTCCGTCCCGGCAACAACATTGCCCGGGAACACTTTATCAAACACTTATTCCATCCGTATCGACAGGGGGAAACTTGCATACCGGTTTCTTTCGAACAATTTTTTCGAAGCTGTTTTTTCCCTGTTAACCGGTTCTGCAGTACCGGTTGATTTCGACCTTTCAGCAGACTCACTGCACGCAACGTTCAACGATGGTGACATCGCCTTCACCGATTGGACTCCGCAAATCCTGGGAAAAGGGCAATTGTCGAATAACGGCAATACCGCCTTCTTTCAACCGGATTCATTTACCTACGCAGTCAGGGGAGCGGATGTCACGAAAGAGAAGCTCTCACTGGAGGGCATCGATTACACTATTGCCATCTCCCGTGAAAAAAATTGGGGGCAAGCAGCCGAAAAACTCCTTGTCAGACGCCTTCTCGCAAACGGATCGGCAACCCCTTTGAGCAACTTCGAAGCTGTTGTCGCTTTAACGCCGGAAACGTTTTCGTCAGGACATATTGTGCTTACCAACTGTACCGTTGACCTTCTGACATGGAAAGCCTCAACCGACCGCATTGTGCATAACATTCCATCAAGAGAAACGTCATTTACGCTGCAGCTTGAAAAGCTGCGACTCGAAGAAATACCGGGTTTCAAAAGAGCAGACAAGCCTTATGGAACGGGTACGGTAAGCGGAAAAATCCCCATGACCATCCGTGATACCATCATCACCATTGCAGATGCCTCCATACGCTCGGAGCCCGGCACAAAACTTACTTACTACTCTGACGAAGGGGCTCCACTGCTGCATATCGATCTTGCGGGCAGCGGAGCGGAAACAGTCAGGAAATTCAACGCGGTAATCACACTGCAAGCATCTGCAGACGCTCTTCAGGGTATTGCACTGAGCGATATATCGTGCTTTTTTCTGGGAGGACATGTCAGCACAAAAAAAATTCATTACGATCTGAATAAACAGCAGTCCAGCTTCACCGTCAGGATGCGCAATGTCCCTTTACGCAACACCCTGAAGCTTCTGGGAGATTTTTCCGGCTCTTTCAACGCCCCAATGAACGGCACCATTCCCTTTTCAATCACCCAGAGCGGGTTCAGTATGCAAAACGTGCACCTCTTCTCTGCAGGAACAGGAGAAATCAAGCATACCCCGAAAGAACAGCCGAACAATGAGGAAAAGAAGATGTTCGGTTCGGATACAATGCCAGGTTTTTACTCTTTCTCGTCTCCTGACATGAGAATCAACCGTACAGCGTCAGGAAAAACCGAAATCACGTTCAGACTGAAAAGCCTCGAGGGCAGAAAAGGAAATGGGTCCTATAAACTCGACAACCTTAAAGGCTCCCTGACCTTCGGGCAGGACCGGTCGCAACCAAGTACGATAATACTTGAGGATTTTACAGCAAACGCTCTCGGCGGGTCCATAGCTACGGACCGTGTCGCCTATGATTTCAAGGAAAACCGTGCCGATTTCACCCTTTCGGTGAAACATGTGCCCATTCAGGAGTTGATCAACCATCAGGGTTTAACGAAAGTAACGACATCCGGCACGCTCACCGGCAACCTCCCCATTAAGCTGGACGGACCGCTCTTTAGAATACACCAGGGGAAAATGAGCGCTGAAAAAGAAGGGCGCATCATCTATACAGCCTCTGAAGAAGAAACAGCAATGGCGCATGAGAGTCTCAAAACCGCGTATTCGGCACTTTCGGATTTTCATTACAATGAGCTGCAAGCCTCCATCGACATGGAGCCTGACGGACAATCCGTGATCGGGCTGCAGGTCAAAGGCTCCAATCCCTCTTTTCAGGAAGGAAGGCCGGTCCATTTCAACCTCAACGTTGAGCAGAACTTGCTCGACCTGCTGCGAAGCCTGACCATATCAACCAACATTGAAGAAGCTATTTCGGAAAAAGCGTTTCGAGAAAAGGCAAACTGAAAATGGACAGAAAAAACATCTGTCGGCGGTGAAAACACACAATGATTTTGCGTATATTCGACTTTAAGAGTTCCCCCCGTACACCGAACAACTTCCAAGTTAGCAATATGAAGTGGAAAGAACTGCTTTCTGATGAAATCGCATATACTTACGGCGTCACAGACCATCTTGTCAGCTTTGTCAGGGATGACGAACTCGACTGGAAACCCGAACATGGAAGCAACTGGATGAGCATGGGTCAACTGCTCATGCATATGACCGATGCATGCGGCAGTACTTTTGACGGCCTGATCAGCGGTGCGTGGGACATCCGCGAAGAGTTTTCCCTCGATGAACTGGAAATGCAGCGGATCTTCCCGTCAGCGGACATGCTCCCTGCGGCTGACAGCGTCGCCAACGTCCGGAGACTGCTTGCCGATGACAGGAAGCTCGCTTTGAAAAGCCTGAAAAAATGTTCCGAAGAAGAACTTTCAGGAAAATACGCCCCGGCACCCTGGACAAGAACCCCCATGATACTCGGACAGCGGCTTTTGCATATGGTACATCACCTGAACCAGCACAAAGCACAGTTGTACTACTACTTGAAACTGGTCGGCAAACCGGTCAGCACCTGCAATCTCTATGGGATGAGCTGCAACATTTACCCCGGCAAACGCTCTCAGGATAAAGAGAAAAACCCGTACTCAACCTGATGACCCGGCTTTGTTGTCGTTCCTTCATCGTTCCGTCTCCTTGATCCTCATCCCGTCCTCGAGGTCATTCGTAGGATGAACCACTACCTTGTCCCCCTCCGCAAGTCCATCGAGAACCTCTGCATAGTAGGCTCCCCGCTGACCAATCGTTATCGGCTGCCTGACCGCTTTGCCTTTCTTGATCACAAAAACGTTCAAACCCTTGCCACTCCGGAAAATACTACTGACAGGAACCTGCAAAATATCGTCACCCCGCGACAGGATGATTTTTGCCTGCACTCGGTAGTTGTCGCCGAGATTTGACTCCGGCTCTTCCAGATCAACAATGATGTTGACCCGCTTCTCCTCGATACCCAGCGCGGAAATCTTGGTAAAGGCCGCCGGTTCGACAGTCCGGACGACGCCGGGAAGCATCGCACCTCCTCCCCAACCCTCTACCTGCACCATCAGACCGGGCTCAACTTTTACGGCATCCGTGGACAGCACGTCGATAACCACTTCTATATCCCGGGGATTACCTATTTCAACCAGTGGAGTCCCTGCAGAGATAACACGTTCACTTTTTTCAAGCACCCTGAGCACCTTGCCGCTGTCAGGTGCAAGGATATCGACGGTTTTCCGGTCTACCGACTGATCGATAGCCGAACGGGCGGCTTCAAGGTCATAGCGGGCTGATTTCACATTGAGCAGAGCTGCCTGGTGCTGTTTTTGAAGCGCCTCCCAAGTCGCTCTTACATCCTCGAAAGTTTCAGCCGCCACTGCCCCTTTCCGGTAGAGATTTCGGTAGCGGTCGAATTTTCTGGCTGCCCGGTCCAGATCAACCTTTACCTGCCGCTCACCAGCGCGGGCGGCTTCGAGCACAGCCTCCGCCGAACGTGTCCTGGCCTGCGCTTCTTCGAACTCACGGGCATTGAGCGGCGGGGGAGTTACACGAGCCACAACGCTGTTTTTCTGCACAAGATCACCCTCTTCAAGCGTAATTCGCTCCACCCTGCCGTTCACCGGGGAAGCAACCGTAAAGCTGTCACGCACCCTTGTCGTGCCCTCGCCGTCAAGAGTTACGGTCAGTTCGCCTCTCTTGATAGATTCGGAATCAACTGTAAGCGGAGACGGTATCATCACTGCTATCAGAATACCGGCAACAACCACCGTCGCAATCGCTGCAATACGCTGTGCCTTTGAAATTTTCATTCCCCTTTTAAATTAAAGCGTTTATTCAAAGTATCACTTGGAGTCCTTCCCACCACATAATGGCAGGTAACAGTGCTCTTCCCGATTACGATTACAAGTACCGCTACGCTGATAGAGTGACAAGTTGGCCGAGGGTTCCCCTTGCCTACTGCCGACTTTGCTCCCTGTTTCTTTTTTTGACTTTTTCCTTTTGCTTTTTGACTTAACAACCTACTCCCTTGTCTTCAGAACCGCGATCAGATCAAGCCGGCTTAGCCGGTAATGCACCATAACACCTGAAAAAATCGCCACCGCCACGATAACAATCAGCGCAAAAATAAAGTTAAAACTGCTGAAAACCACCGGCATCCGGTACAGTTCCGAGCTCAACCCAAGCGCCAGCAGGACAGAAAGACCTATGCCGATCAAGAATCCCACAGGAATAGCGATGATTGTCAGAATCGCCTGCTCCCCGAGCAGGATAACCGCAATTTCATGTCTTGTCAATCCCAGGACGCGAAGGCTTGAAAGCTCCCTTGCCCGTTCCGAAAGTGAAATTCTCGCTCCGTTATAGACCACAGCAAAGGCCAGAATGCCTGCAAAGGTAGTGAGAATAACCGTCGACGTCGTCGTGCTCTGGGCTATCAGCTCCTCAAAACTTTCCAGCATGGCCTTGAGCATCGACGTTCCGGCCACACCGGGCATTTCCTTGAAATCCGCAAACAGCTTATCAGACTTGGCGTCGTCAATTTTCAGGTAGGCCGCACTCACTACTCCCGCCTCCTCCGTGAGACGATCCAGCTCTTCTATGCGCACATATGCCGACAGTCCAAGCAGTTCATCAATCACACCTCCAACAGGCACCTTCACAGTTCGCCGTTTTCCCTGCAGAAACTCTACAGTCAGGGTGTCTCCGGGAGATACCCCGAGAACATCGGCAAGCGTCGAGCTTAAAAGCAAGCCACTCTCCGGAAGCTGAAACTGACGCTTATGTGCATCCACCAGACGCTTCAGCCCGTTAGAAGTTTTCAGGCCGGTTATCGATTGGCGGCGCGACCGGTGTTCATAAACCAGCCGTGCGGGCTCCTCCCGGTAGAACTCCTGCTCCAGGACTCCGTCCAGTGATGCAAGATCGTATTGCACCGAACGCGGTCTCGATTCGTTGAAAATAACCGTGAGATCTTCCCGGTGTTTCTCGCTGAACTCGACCAGCATGATATGGTTTACCGCATCATAGCCGTAACGTCCGGCTATGAGAATCGCAACGGCAAAAGCGATCATCAGTACTGAAACCGCTGCTTTCCATATCCGCCGTTCCAGATTTCTCACGATGATACGGAATGAAACCGGAATTTTTTTCTGAAACTCTTTACGGTCGAGAACCCCCGGTTTGTAAACCACAGGAGCCTCGGGACGCATTGCCTCGGCCGGCGGCAGCGAGACAGCCTGACTAACCGCACTGAGCGCTCCTACAAGCGCCGCCCCGGCACTGAGCAGCACCGACAAAGCAACGTCTTCGAAACGGAAATAGTAGATCAGCTCGGCAAAGTTGTAGAAACCCTCGTAAACCCCGGTCAAGCCCAGACCGAGCCAGGCACCGAGCGCAGTACCGGCCACGGCACCCATGGCCACAGGAACCATGGCAAACCCGAGGTAGTGCAGTCCCACTTCCTCATTGGTATATCCTACGGCCTTCATCACGGCGATCTGGTCTCTCTGTGTACTCACAAGCCTTTTCAGTACGACATTGAGCAGAAACACGGCGACGGCAAGAAAGATGGCCGGCAGTATGGTAATCTGCATGCCGACCTGCTTGATCTCGTCGGAAATGAACCGGTCGGAAAGCTGCTCGCTCCTTCCATAGGCACCGAGAGAACCATAGCGTCTGAACATGTCGTCCAATCGCTGGATAACATCTTTTTCCGACGCGCCATGCGCAAGAGTAAGGGAAAGGTCATTGAACGCCCCGGTCATATCGAGTGCCGACTCCAGGGCGTCACGGCTCATCCAGAATACTCCGAAACGCCGGTTGTCCGGGAAAAACGCTCCGGGCTGAACCTCGTAGATATATTCCGGAGAAAGCCCCTTGCCTACGATTACCAGCTCTTTCCAGCGGCCGTTGATCACCGCGCCTACACGATCGCCGATCTGAAGACCATTTGCCTCCATAAAGGTTTCGCTGGCTATCACCTCTTCCGGGTGCCCTGCCTCGATGTAGCGGCCTTCACGAAGGAATACATCGTTCAGAACCGGCCGTTTTCTGTCCGGCATCGATACCAGCCTTCCGCTTGCCGGTTCGTTCAGACCAGGCACATCAAGGGTCACATCGGCAACGATCCGAGACCTGACTGCTGCGACCCCTCGAATATTTCTCACACTTTCCAGCATGGCCTCCGGAGCCCGCTTGGCCTGCATGAAGACGTCGGCAAACCGGTAGTCGCTGTAATACTGTACCCTGGTGGTTTTCAACGAGTACTCCACACTGCTCATGGAAACGAAAACCGAAATACCACAGGCAACAACCGCCGCTACCGCCAGCATCTGGCTTTTCATGCGCAGCAGTTCACGCAGCAGCTTCCGGTTCATCTGTTTCATGTTCCCGCTACCAGCTCAGTTCAGAAGGCGACAGTTTTCTTTCATTGCGTTTAACCTCAGCAATTTCACCGCTTCTCATGTGGATCACCCTGTCAGCCATAGCCGCAATGGAAACATTGTGCGTGATCAGCAGCGTTGTGGTTCCCAGTTCCTCGTTCACCTTGCGTATTACCTCGAGAACCAGCTTGCCGGTTTCGTAATCCAGTGCCCCGGTAGGCTCATCGCACAGCAGCAGCTCCGGCTTTTTAGCCACAGCACGCGCAATGGCCACACGCTGCTGCTGCCCCCCTGAAAGCTGCGATGGAAAATGGTACATGCGGTCACCAAGGCTCACCAGTTTCAGAGCTTCTTCTGCCGACATGGGATCGGCCGATATCTCCGTTACAAGCTGTACGTTCTCGAGTGCGGTGAGACTGGAGATGAGATTATAAAACTGAAAAACAAAACCTATGGACTCCCGGCGGTACGTGGTCAGTTCATCCTCCGATGCTGCGGTCATCTCCTGCCCGTGAAAAAACAATTTCCCTTCTGAAGGCACATCGAGCCCGCCGACGATATTGAGAAGGGTAGATTTACCGCTGCCGGATGTTCCGAGAAGTACGACAAGTTCACCCTCATAAAAGTCTGCCGACACATGCTTAAGCGCTTCGACTTTCACTTCTCCCATCGTGTAGATCTTGCTTATCGAGTCCACCCGGAGCACAGCATCATCCATCACCCTGACCCCTTCATCTTAGGGCACCTCTATTGATTTGCTGCGCACCCTGATTACTTCGTTGGGCGGATAGAGAAGGTCGCTCACGACAATTTATAGAGGTGCCCTTTATTAAAAGCACGAGCTCTTTTAACCGTCCCTGATATCATCATCCGAGCCTGCAGCGGGGAAGCCGCTACCAGATGCAGCCCGAAACCATCCGGCATCAGTATATAATACTCAAACACCTGAAGTCAGGAAAATTTGATCCCGGTCCTCGCCGAACCGTTTTGGCAGAACCTGACAGCAAGGTGCGCCGCTTTGGTTTTCCTTCGGTAAAATAGTATCTAACGGAAAAGAACCAATGGCCTGATAAACACCAGCCATGAACCCCATCCTGCCAAAGGAGCTGAAACACCCCAGAGTACTGCTCCAGTCAGCTCTCATCTTCCTCCCGCTGATGGCCGTCATAGTCCTGATGAGCCTCTATAGCTACAGCGGGGCCCTGTCACGCAACATGAAAGAAATAAGAGAAACTGCACAAAAAAACGTGATCGACAGGCAGCAATGCGTGATAAAAAAATTCGGAGACATTGTCCAGGATTTGCATTTCATTGCTTCCCTTCCCGAAGTGCCGGATGTTCTCGAAAATCCAGGCGAAGCAATTGCTGAAAGAGTAAAAAAAATCCTCATATCGCTCAGCAACGCAAAAACCGTTTACGATCAGCTCCGCTATATCGATGTCGGCGGGAAAGAAGTGCTCCGCATCAATTATGACTCGTTAAAAGGAGCTTACCCGGTTACAGAACCACACCTCCAGGACAAAAGTCGTCGATATTATTTTGCGGCAGCCGCACAGCTGGAGACCAATGACGTATACATCTCCCCTTTTGACCCGAACATCGGGTACGGAGAACTCGGGCGGCCCTACAAACCGAGCCTTCGCTTTGCCAAATCAGTCCTTGATCGATATGGAGAAAAATGCGGCATCGCCGTCATCGACTTTCCGGGCAAACCGTTTGTCGAAACCTTTGGCCTTCATGGTACCGGACAACACAATAAACTGATGCTGCTGAACAATAGAGGGTTTTATCTGACCGGTGCCCCGGACAACAACAACTGGGGCTTCATGTTTCCCGGTACAGAAAAAGCGGTCACCTTTGCTTCACATTTCCCCGATGAATGGAACCGCATCAGCGATGCCGGTGACGGCCAGTTTCGTACCAGAAACGGGCTTTTCACGTTCAAAAGAATTTACCCCTTGCCAGGAAATGTTTCATCCGACTCGGATAAATTCTACTGGCACATGGTCTCCTTCGTTCCGGAGAACAGACTTAAGACAATTGTTCCCGCAAAGCTCGACTACATAACGTTTACCTTCTTTACCGGTCTGATTCTTTTCGTAGGGACCTTGGCGCTGACCGTAAGAATCGAGCGCAACCGCCATTCCCGTAAAGACCTTGAAAAACTGGCGGCTGAAATACAAGCTTTTTATGACCATTCTCCTACACTAATCATCATCTGCTCACCTGACGGAGAATACCTGATGGTCAACAAGGCAGCCGCTGCATTTCTCAGAATGCCCCCGGAAAAGATCATCGGAAAAAATTTTGCCGACCTGCTGTCTCCCGAGCTCGTCAAGGTGTTTTTGGAAAGAACCAGAAAGGTTGCTGCAACAAATACTCCGATCACGGCAAAAGACCATATCAAAATCAACAATTGTGAACGGCACTTCCACAGCGTTATCTTTCCTATCAGCTCCGAAAACAGCTACCCATCGATGATTGGGGTATCGAGTGTCGACATCACCGACCAGATCCTTTACCAGAATGTCCTGAGGGAAAACGAGGCCCGTTTCCGCTCCCTTTTCGAAGATTCCCCTGATGCCATATTTCTTGCTGACACATCGAGCGGCATCATTACGGGAGCAAACGAGAAAGCATCGGCACTGACCGGCCTGACCAGAAACGAACTGGTCGGAAAACATTTCACCTCTTTGTACCCCGAAGACCAGCCGGAAATCGCCGCCAAATCTTTCAGGGAGAATGAAACGGGGGCCCGGAAATCCGGAACAAGTCTGCCCACGGAATCCTTCGTCCGGCACAAAGATGGCCGCAAAACACCCGTAGAGATCATCAGCCATAAAATGAGGCTTGACAACCGGGATACCATATACAGTATTTTCCGTGACATATCCATCCGAAAAAAGGCAGAATCAGAACTGCTGGAAAAAACCATCATGCTGGAAACCGTCACCGAATCGGTTCCTGCCTATATTTACATGAAAAACAAGAACTTTCGCTATACTTTTACCAACCGTTACGGACTCGAACAGTACGACCATCTCTCACCTGAACAGTTGAGAGGAAAAACCGACTACGATATCTTCCCCGAAGCAACGGCCAACCTCTATCATTCTGCCGACAAAACGGTGATGGAAACCGGAAAGCCGCTCATAAACATGGAGGAAGAGGTGATTTTACCGGACGGTAAGAATGTTCCCGTGCTTACCAATAAATTTCCCCTGTTCAATAAACAGGGAGAAATAGAAGGTGTTATCGGCATCTCGATGGATCTTTCGGAACAGAAAACAGCGGAAGAACAAAACAGAAAGCTCGAAAATCAGCTTCGCAACAGCCATAAACTCGAAACTCTCGGAACACTTTCTGGCGGTATCGCTCACGATTTCAACAATATTCTGACCCCGATCATCGGGTTTACGGAAATAGCGATCGAGGCCCTGCCTCCGGAAAGCAGCACCGTTCAGGATCTGCAAGCTGTACTGAAAGCCGCAAAACGGGCCAAAAAACTTGTCCTGCAAATGTTGACTTTCAGCAGACAGGAACCGCAGAACCTCCTGCCACAGCAACTGCAGCCTCTTATCCGAGAATCCCTGGATTTCCTGAGACACTCCATCCCCTCCACCGTCAGGACTGAACAATTCATCGAGGAATTTGACAATATGATCATGTGTGATGCATCTCAGGTCCAGCAGATTGTCATGAACCTCTGCACCAATGCCTGGCAGGCAATGGAAACCGAACCAAAAACGCTTACCGTTGAACTCAAGAAAACAACCATTGACAGCTTCACGGCCGCCATGCACAAAAATCTCAAAGAAAACCGGCCATACGCCAAGATTACGGTTCGTGATACCGGAAAAGGCATGGAAAAGAATGAAATCGACCGAATGTTCGATCCATTCTATACAACCAAGGAGATCGGCGAGGGAACCGGACTGGGACTTTCGGTCGTCTATGGAATAGTCCGGGGACACAACGGCGAGATAACGGTCGAAAGCACGAAAGGCAAGGGAACTTCGGTTTCAGTTTTTCTACCTATACTGACAAAACAACAACCGCAAAAAAACAATAGCAATGAAACAGATTCTGGTCATTGACGATGAACCCGATATCCTCAAGTTGATCAGCAGAATCCTCGAAAAGGCAGGATACAGGGTGATGACCGCAGAAAACGGCCAACATGCCGACATACTATTTCATGAACACCTGTTCGACCTTGTCATTACTGACATTGTCATGCCGCAGAAAGAGGGGCTGGAGATCATTCTTCAGCTCAGGAAGAACAGCCCCGACACAAAAATTCTTGCCATATCAGGAGGCGGTAAACTCGAACCGGTCGGATACCTTGACGCCGCCCGGGCAACAGGCGCGCATGCCATCGTGAAGAAACCTTTCGAAATAAGCCATTTGCTGAACAAAGTTGAACAGTTGTTGAACTGCTGAAGCTAACGATTCCGACGGCGAGTTCCGATATCTTACGAGAGACACTCTGCAACATGGAACGAACAAAACAACTCTTTATGTTATCACAAAAAGCAGCGTAACCGAGCCTGTAACAAAACTGCTGCGATGAACATTGACGTACTTTATACATGGTTTATGGGACTTGGCACCGAGTACGGGGTCAATCCATTGATCTTCGGTGTCATCTACGTCGGGGCTATTCCTCTTTTCACGATCTCTCTTGCATGGCTTGTCAGGAACCTTAAGCAGAAAAAACCGGTTGCTTTTCCGGCTCTTTTCACGGGGTTCTTTTTTATTTCCGCCTATCTTTACCTTATCATCGCAGGCAGAAATGTCCCTTTCTGGGTTTACCTTTTCATTGCCGCACTGGTGGTTTTCGGGGCCTGGTCGACAATCGCGAAAATCAGAAAACAGGTTTCTCAAACGGAGGATACATGAACTTCGATTATGACGTCATCGTTATCGGCGGAGGCGCAGCCGGCCTGACCGCTGCGGGCGTTTCAGCATCCCTTGGTGCAAAAACCGCTATGATCGAGGAAAAAAAACTCGGAGGCGACTGCACGTGGTACGGCTGTATCCCAAGCAAAAGCCTCCTGAAATCCGCGAAGGTGGCACAAACTGTGCGTGAAGCTGAAAAGTACGGCATAAAGACGAGCGATCTGTCGGTCGACTTCGAAGCTGTCATGAAACGCGTACACACCATTCAGCAGAATGTTTACCATGAAGCCGATGCACCGGAGATTTATGAAAAAATGGGGATAACGGTAATCGAAGGCCGGGGAAGTTTTGCCGACGAGCACACGGTCAACATTGCAAAAAAAGGTATGGAACCGCAGGCACTCCGTGCAAAAAACATAGTGGTTGCCACGGGCAGCCGGCCGGTCATACCTCCTGTCGAGGGGTTCGATACGGTTCCGCACTTGACGAATGAAACCGTTTTTTCTCTGAAAAAACAGCCGAAAAAGCTCCTGATTATCGGTGCCGGCCCCATCGGCTCGGAAATGGGCCAGGCGTTCGCTCGCCTTGGTTCGAAAGTTGTTGTCTTTGATTCAAGAGAGCGGATTCTTCCCAGAGACCATCCCGAGCTTACTGTCATTCTGCAGGATATGCTAACCAGGGAAGGGATAACGTTCAGGCTTAACAGTGTCGTGAAAAAAGCAAATAAAACAGGGAACGGCGTCATCCTTACCGCCGAAGACAGCGAAACCGGCGACGCTTTCAGCATAGAAGGAGACGCACTTCTTGTCGCGGCAGGCAGACAAGCAAATATAGAATCCCTGAACCTCGCTGCTGCAGGTGTAGAGACACACAAACGGGGGATCATCGTCAACGAAAGCTGCCAGACATCGCGTCACCACATTTATGCATGTGGTGACGTCACAGGAGGCTTGCAGTTCACACACATGGCCGAACATATGGCCAAAGTTGCTGCAAGTAAAATGCTGACTCATCTTCCCATGAAAACCGACGACCGGCATGTCCCCTGGTGCACGTATACCGAACCTGAGATCGCCCACGTTGGTCAAACCGAAGAGGAACTGAAAACAAAAAATGCCGGGTATGAACTCTACCGTTTTCCTTTCAGCAAAATCGACAGAGCCATTACAGAGAGCGAAACGGAAGGCTGGATAAGAGTCTATGCAGCCGGTTTCGACGGGAAAATCCTCGGTGCCGATATCATGGGCGCTCACGCCGGAGACTTGATCAGCGAATTCGTTTTGGCAATGCGCAACGGAGTAACGCTTCGCCAAATGTCCGACACCATTCACCCTTACCCCTCCTATGCACTGGGCAACCGGAGGGCTGCCGACCAGTGGTATGTTCGCAAACAGTCAGGAGCACTTGTAGGTCTCCTCCAGTTTTTTTTCGGGTATCAAGGAAAAATGCCGGACACCGGCGACCCGGACAGAATCGTTTAACCACCCTTCATGATCTCCGCAATACCGACCATATGGAACCACCCTTTTTTGCACTGCTCGTCATCGTTTTTATCGCCGGTTTTACTGCAGGCATCATGTTCGGCAGAAAAGTCCTGTCTGTGAAGCACGATGAAACCGAAAACGTCATGCGCATCGGCGCGTCGAATGTGAGCGGGCGCGGAGTTTTTGCAACACAGAACATCAGGAACGGAGAGGTTATTGAACACTGCCCCGCGCTTGAGCTGGACGAAAAAGATGTCGGGGGGGAGCTGGTGAACTATGTCTTCTACGGGGAAAACGAGCACAAAAGACTGGTGGCAATGGGCAGCGGCATGCTGTTCAACCACTCGTCCTCCCCGAATGTCGGATATTACCTCGAAGAGACGCCGTTCGGCCCCGACCTGGTAATTTATGCGCTGCGGGACATACGGAAAGGTGAAGAGCTGTTCTACAACTACGGTGAAGCATGGTGGTCCACCAGGAATATTACCGAGATCACCTGAAGGCGCTCCTATACCTTCACTCCAGCTCCTCGACAACAACCCCCATGTTGAAGATCAGCACCATATTGCCGTCATGGGCAAACTTGATCTTGTTGCCATATTCCGTCGGTTCGATATCGATCTTACCCTCATAGGTCTTAACCGGTTCACCGGAAGCGGAATAAACCGTTACCTTGCGCTCCAGGCCAACCCACTTGGATTGAAAATCCTTGACGCCCCGCTGAAATTTCTGTGAACAGCCCCCGAGCAGGGTTGCTGTCAACAGCAGAAAAACAGCCGATGTCCTTATCAGAACAGGTTTCACCATAAAAACTCCTTTAAGGGCACTTCCATTACTCCGCATCATGATCACTTCGTTGGTCGGATAGGAGAGGGTTCCTGTGCTCCATCCGCCTCGTACTCGTGACTTTTCTTTCGAGGGTCGCCGTCGCTATCGGTATCGGAAATCGATTTTTCTTTTCCTTGGCCTACTGATTCCACCTTGTCACTTGTCACCATTCTTTTGCCTGCTGCCAACTGGTTACCGAAAACTGCCTACTGGACATCAGGGTGCGTAACAAATGTATAGAGGTGCCCCTAATAGCGGTGCTTCTGCGTCTGCACCGGCTTCTCGCTCCACATAATTTTTCCCGAGGGGTCAATATAAGCCTGTATGCCTTTCAGTCTAACCTTCGCAAGTCCTTTGTGAAAACTCTGGGCCTGGCTGAAACGTGGTTCGATAACCATTTCTCCTGATGTATCAACATATCCCCATTTAGTGGTTCTCCGGACCGGAGCCAGACCGCAACAAAAAGGTTTTACCTCCCTGTACCGTAAAGGAACGACCTCTTTACCACTATTATCGATAAACCCCCACCTGTCCCTGACCGCTACACGGGCGTAGCCTCCGGAATAGTTCTCAGCAACATCATAGAGACAATCGACAATCATGGCTCCCGTTGTATCGATAAATCCCCATTTACCGTTGCGCATAACGCGGGCACGATTTTCCACAAAACTCCAGGCATCCTCATATTGCGGCTCGATGACCATTGCACCTGTTGTATCGATAAACCCCCACCGGCCACTAACCCTGACTTTGGCCCTGCTGCCCCAGAAACTGTCAGCCTTCTCATATACCGGGGAAACAACAAATGAGTTCGACTTGTTTATATAGCCCCATTTGCCATTCTGTTTGACGAGTCCCAGCCCGTGCGAAAAGAAATAACCCAGCTCATATACCGGCTCAATAACAACTCGGCCCGTAGTATCTATAACCCCGTATTTGCCGTCAATCATGACAAATGCCAACCCTTCCGAAAAATGGTAACCAAAATCATATGCACGGCCGCCGACCTGTTTGCCGTCTTTCCCGATATAGATTTGTTTCCCGTTCACCCGAACCCTTGCAAACCCTTTCTTGAAAGGGGTTACCTGCGAATACTCCGGGCCAATCATATAAGCACCTGTGGAGTCTATATATCCCCACTTCTCATTCACCTTGACCGGGGCAAGCCCATCGCGGAAAATATAGGCAATATCATAGCGGGGCTCAATAACCATTCTCCCTTCCGGGTCGATGTAACCGAATTTCCCGTCTTTGTATGCAACGTGAAGGGATTCAGCCGGAACCTCTGACAAAAAGGGTTCTCCCTCAGGTCTTTTCCTGTCCGAATCAGACGAACAGGCACCGGCCACAAAGATCAGACAAAATGTCAGGAACAGAAACCGAAAGCAATACATGAGGTTATTGTTCGGCACGCGCTTTCCTGCCGGCACCACATCCTCCTTTTCTTATCATGATACTTCCACATTCGGAACATTTCATGCTGCGACATGGAACACCAGCGCGATGCTCCGCCTCGTATCCACATTTGGGACAAACGCAAAGTTCTCTCTCGGCCCCTTGAAATTCTCCACTTTTCATAAACACACCTCCCTCAAAAACAATTGATTTCCCGGAAACGATTGCCTCAGCAACTTTTTTATGCGCTGATTCAAGAATGCGTCCAAATGTCTGCCGTGAAACATTCATCTTCTCCGCTGCTTCGGAATGGTAGAGCCCTTCAAGGTCTGCCAGCCTTATGGATTCCAGCTCATCAACCGTAACGACAATTTCTTCCAGCTGACTCCTCGGAACACCCTGGGGCTTAAAACAGCGAACTTTCGGTACGTCCTTGACCCAGCGACAGTTTTTCGGCCTTCCTGTACGATTGCGATTCATACCACATTATAAGCATATGCCATTATTTGAATAAAAGGGATTTTTTACATCAGGGCGCGCAACAAATCGAGGTGCCCTTAATCTTCGACACAGATCTCCGCCTTGATAATTGCCTTCAATGTCACCGCAACAAGAATAAGTATGAGAACCATTAACAGTCCGAGTTCGAACAGCGCAAGATTTTTAAACAGCACGTCAGCCGTCATGTGAAACATTACTACGGTAGCCAGCGTTTTAGCGGCCAGAGGAAAGGAGTATGCCCACCAGGAAAGGTAAAAGTTGATCTTTGCCAGGATCTGAACCTTGAAAAGAATCAGAATAAACATGAAAAGAGAGAAGTAGTAAAGAATCCTTGCAAAAGCATCGGGCCCCGCTCCGTGCGCCATGAGTCCCGCAAGTTTCGCATAGGCTATAAAACCGATAGCGGGAGGAGCAAAAAGAATAAAAAGAGTCGGCAGCAGCCTGTCAGGAATAGGCGAATAGAACATCATGCGGTAAAGCACAATTGTAAAAAGGGCCATCCAGAAAACGATTCCTACCGAAAAAAAGAACCACGAAACCTCAATAAAGCCATGCGGTACGCCGGCAATTGGAACAATAATGGAACCTACAATGGGAATGAACCAGCCCGGCGTCATATGCTCAATCTTGAAATGTGTATGACGGATCCAGACCGAAATGATTACAATTGAGGCAACGAACTGCAAGGTAGTACCGATCGACCACAGGTAAAGAGATACCTGCATGTCGCGGTCAAGATACGCGACGCTGAGTACGAGAAAAACTTTCGCGATAAGTGGAAAAAAGTTAACCTTGACCGGATGATTGAACTCTTTCGAAACCGCATCCGGATGCTTGACCGCTTTTGCAAGGTACACGAGACTCACCAGTATAAAGAGCCCAATGGTACAATAAACAAGCATGGTAGCGGGTACCTCCAGAACGGGGAAAATTCCTTTTCCGTCATGACCGCCGACTTTTTGAACCGCCAGTGAAAAACCGGCCATACCAAGAACGATTGCAAAAAAAGTAATATGAAAATTCCTAAGCCGTAATGATGATTCGCCTGCAGGTGACATTGCCTTGGCATTCATTGCTTTATATAGTTTTTGGGGTTGAAAAATACCGGATTAACCTATTCCGCGACACGGGTCGCCACTTCAAAAACCGGAGGATTTTGTATGTGTTTTTTCACGGCGCAGAGATTGGCCGCCTTGACCAGCGCCCCCCTGTACTTTTCCGGAAAATCTTCGGGCACTTCGATATCGATGGAGATTTTTCCAATACCTTTGCCGTCTTCCTTCCTGTGATGCGTTTGCACAATCCGCACATCATCCACAGGAAGATTTCTCTCCTGACAGAATGAATAGACATATACTCCGGCACAGGTACCGATCGAAGCCAGAAAAAGTGAAAACGGTTCAGGAGCCGACCCCTCCCCGCCGTTCATAGGAGACTGATCCGTCCTGATGGTAAGACCCCTGTATTCAGCATTGACCTTTTTCCCCCCGGCAAAAGAAACAATCATTTCATTCATAAGTCTCACATGGTTAACGGTTATGGATACTTGAATACATGTCTGAATATGCGCTATTTCCATCGAAAAACCAGACAAATAAGGGCAAAAACAGTAGCACATAAATATAAGCATATGCCCGAAATTCGACAACAAAAAAACGTCGATTTGCCGAACCGCTGAATCGCGAAGGAAAGAAAAAGACTGCCCGGCCAATACAGCCGATACCGATGGTGACCGAATCGCTGCGATACCGAAGAAATCAGGGAAAATTCAGACTATGATTGCAAACAGTACCCCTGCGGTCCAGACCAGCATTTCGGTGATCTCACTCGATGCACCGAGAACGTCACCGGTAACCCCATTGATCTTCTTAAGGCTGAAAAACGCCGTAAAGATCGCTCCGGCTGCTGCGGCAAGCAGTGCTGTGCCTGCGGGCAGCAGCATCGCCTTCATCAAAGCAAAAAGGATAACAATTGAAAGTAAAAAGGTCACCGAAGCGTGTCGGCTGCCTGCTCCTTCCACAAACCCGGCCGCAGTGCCGCCTTCACTGCGGGCATAGGGCAGCAAAGAAGCCAGTATAACCTGAACCAGACGCGCCAGCATGACCCCGGAAACGATCCAGACATACAGCCCCAAAGAGAGCAGCTCGAAAAGGACAACCCATTTGAAAAGAAAAAGCAGGATCAGTGCTGTTGTGCCAAATGAGCCGACTGCAGGGTCTTTCATGATGCGCAAACGGTTCTCGGCATCCCCGCCGCCCAGAAAACCATCGGCAACGTCGGCAAAACCATCAGCGTGAATCCCCCTTGTCACCGCCACTCCGGCCAGAAGCACTGCGGCTGCAGCAAACTCACCCCAACCGGAAAGCATTATCAGATAACCGGTGCCGGCCTGAATGATACCGAGAAACAAACCGACAATGGGAAACCAGTAAAAAGAATTGCTGAAATGCACGGCTTCTTTTCCGGGCACCGGCAGCACCGTCAGAGTCCGGAAAGCCGTTACAAGTCCTTTTAGCATACTTTCACCGATCTTTTCAGAAATGATTTCACCGCCGCAACAAACGCGGCCGGTGCTTCTTCCTGGGGAAGATGTCCACAATCGGGAATAACCTCGAGACCCGCTCCCGGAATTTTTTCGGCCAGCCTGAAGCTTTCCTCTGTTTTGACGGTTACATCATGCTCGCCGGTCACCACCAATGTCGGAACGCTCAAGCTGTACAGCTTTTTTTCAAGGCCGAGATGGTGTGTTTCAAGAAAGAGCTCCCAGAACGCCCTCGACCAGTCACCTATCATCAGGTCACGGCGGAACGCAACAAGAACTTCTTCACTAAGCAGTTTCTTGTTATACCAGAAACCGCGAATATTCCGGTCATACAATCTGGTAATCAGCAATTTCATAAGTCCTGAAAATGCAGGACTCATGACTTTAAGCATCGGTCTCATGAAAGCCGGCACTTCACTGGTGGCATAACCGCTGAATACCATTGCGCCGGCAAGCACAAGTCCCTGCACCTGCGCCGGATAACGCAGTGCTGTAAGCAGGGCGAGCGTCCCTCCGGTAGAGTTGCCCACGAGAACCGCCTTGTCGTGACCCGTTTTTTCAATAAGCTGGACCACCAGATCGCTTTGTGCCTCGGGAGAATAGCAAGACTGATTGTCCGGAGAAGGAACCGGACGCGATGTCAGGCCGAAAGCCGGACGATCGAATGCCACAACGGTCGCTGATTCCGCAAGAGGCACCATAACATCACGCCAGGAGCGCACACTGAGAAAACTGCCGTGCAACAACACAACCAGGGGCTCTCCGTCCCCAAAAAGTTTGTAATGCACGTTGAACCCGTTACATTCGGCAAACCGGCTGTCGGCATCGGCATACCTTTTCTGCAAGCGCTCAAATGAATCCATGAAAATCGAAGCCGTGATCTATTTCTTTTCCGAAACGTTAGCTGAACTGAAAGTAGCCATTTCATTGTAAATCTTCACCGCCCCCTCGATCACCTGCATGGCAAGCACCGCTCCTGTTCCTTCTCCAAGACGAAGACCAAGGTCAAGAATAGACCGCGCTCCAAGCCTGTTCATGATCGCCTTGTGCCCCTGTTCGTCGGAGAGATGGCTGAAAAAGAGGTAATCGCTTGCCTTGCAGGACAGTTTCATCGCCGCAACCGCACCTGCCGATGAGATAAAGCCGTCAACAACCACAGGTATTCCGACCGACGCCGCACCGAGAACAAGCCCGCAGATTCCTGCAATTTCAAACCCTCCAAGGGCTGCAAGTGTTTCCAATGGAGTTGCAAGATGCTTTTTGTTGACCTCCAGAGCCTGTGTGATGACAGAAATTTTATGATCGAGCATCCTGTCATCGATGCCCGTACCCCGACCGGTAATCGACTTAACCGGCAGATCGAGCATGGCGGCGAACAAAGCAGTGGCCGGAGTAGTATTGGCAATACCCATCTCACCGGTTGCAACAAGGTCATAACCATCTGCACGCGCCTCACGGGCAAGGGCAACACCAGCCATAATCGCCTGCGCGGTTTCCTCGGTCGTCATGGCAGGGCCCTGCGTCATATTAGCCGAACCATGCCGCACCTTATACTTGCGAAGTGAGGGGTGATCGGCAAAATCGTGGTTAACCCCGATATCGATCACCTCGAGATCCGCCCCTGCGTGCCGGGCAAGCACATTGATTGCCGCACCCCCGTTCAACATATTATAAACCATCTGTGGCGTAACCTCAGCAGGAAAAGCCGAAACTCCTTCTGTTGCAACACCATGATCCGCGGCAAAACAAAACACCTTTTTCTTTTTCAGCACCGGGCGATTCACACCGGTAACCAGAGCATATTTCATCGCAATTTCTTCCAGACGCCCCAGACTTCCCTGCGGCTTGGTAAGATCGTCAAGATGAGTCTGAATCTTGTTGCTTAGTGAATTGTCAACCGGCTTGATACTGCCGAGAATATCCTGTAACTGATCGAGCATGGTGTTCGGTTGTAAATCGTTACTTAAGGGCACCTCTATTCAAGATACGCATTACTCAAAATGGCAAACTCTTCCTGCGTATAGCGACTTTCTTTTTCTAGTTTTTCAAACGTACAATCAAATTCCTCAAGCTCTTCTTTGTTAACGTCAAAAACGTCGCTTTCATAAAATTGCCAATGGTGATTTGCAAGTATCCCTGTCGTTAACTCTTTTACAAGAAGACAACATGGATACTTGTTATTCGCAATACCAATGTTATATGACTTCGATGCCTTAAATCCGAACTTGCAATAACGACTTGGATTTCCCCAGATAATAATTGCAGCATATCCCATCTCGATTGCTCGTTCAATCGCGTGAGTAATTAGTTTTGAGCCAATCCCCTGCCTTTGATATTCAGGAAGTACACTCACTGGTCCAAAGGTCAAGGTGCCCAGTGCATCACCATTCTCGTTCCTCAGCCATGAATTTGAAAACATAATGTTGGCAATAACCTCACTGTCTTTTACGACAACAAAGTCGAGCTCTTTGACAAAATCTTTATGTTTCCTCAACTTGTGTACCAACAAGTGTTCATCACATCCAGGGACATGAATATTCCAGAACGTTTTTCGTGTGATTTCTTCGACTCTTCGGTAGTCGGCCGGATGTTCATTTCTGATAATTATATTCAAATCTATTTCAGCTTTACAGGCAACCCACTGCAGAGGAGCCATGCCTCGGTAGAAACACTTGCCACTTTTTGATTAATGATACCTGCAATGTCACGAAATTCCCGTGCCATGGCATTTTCAGGCACAATTCCCATCCCGATTTCATTGGATACGAGAATAATATTACAGGGGGGATTTTGCAAGACATCAAGCAAGCGCCCCACAAAAGCCATAATTTCTTCGCTCGTGCCCAGTTTATGCAGCAAGTTTCCGGCCCATACCGTCAAACAATCAACTATCACAACGTCGATCTCTTCGGGCATTTCCCGCAACGCCCTGTCTATATGTACCGGTTCCTCTACGGTATAAAAATCACTTCCCCGCTCTTTTCTGTGTTTTTCCACGCGCACCGCCATTTCGTGGTCAAACGGTTCAGCCGTAGCCAGGAAAGCTTTGTTTGCGTAACGTCCGGAACGCTGCAGAGCGAATGCACTTTTGCCGCTCCTCGCGCCTCCAGTCAGATAGATAAGGTCTTTCATTTTGCTAACATGCAAATACATCTGCCAAAATACAGGAATCCAAGGCAAATACATACCATTCACGACAGTCAGAGGGTCCGAAAGATAATAAACGGAAATCAAGGGTTGGGTTTCAAGATCCCATCTTTTGCCTTTCCTGGCATGGATACCGGTTCTCGTGTGAAAGCTACAGTCCGGATGCTCGGACTCTCATGAATTACCCAAGCTAAAAGATGTCTTTTTGATTTGAAACATTATTTCAATAAAATTATAGAAGTACCCAAAAGGCACACACCATTATGAGAAAAACATATGCCGGTTTTCTGCTGAGTGCGGCGCTCGTTCTCGCGTGCACAGTCACTTTGAAGGCTGAAAGTACGGCTTCCGGGAAAACAAGCTTGACTATAAAGCTTCCCAACTGCATCATCCTGCATTACTATTCCGGACTCACTATAAATTTTGAACAATTTTCATCTCCGGTCGATGAAGGATCGGCGGACTTTCAGGTCCAGTGGTCCGGGCAATCCGAAAGCCGCAGCACCCTCTCCGAAGGCAATATCGGCGCAGCGCTGCCAAACAAGGTGTCTATTGAGCTTCCAAATGTATGGGCTGTCCGGGGTCTTTCACTGTCCGGAAATGCCAAGGTTTCCATTTCCGTCACCAAGAATTTGCTTGTTTCAGGACCTTCCAGGATAACTATTGAAAAAGGTGAAGGCAATATCGAGCTCAATGATAATGCAGGGCGTTCCGGCACCATGATCAACACCAGCCTGAACGGCATCACCTCTTCCGAAGCAACCATAGGCAACGTCCGCATGACCCTCAACTTCTCGGAAACCACCAGGGCAGGCCTTCACACAGGAGGACAGTATAAAATCACAGCCGAAACCATCTGATCCGTCCCGTCCTCCTTGCTCCTGACCATTCCTTCCGCAACAGCCTCTGTTGTGCCGCACCTCCCTTTCAGTCAGCCGCCGCCGCCCAACCTGTCCGATTGTGAAACAGTTGTGCCGTTTCCGCACCAGGCGGGCGGGGCTGCCCTTGGTGCGTCCTCCCCTGCCTTTTGCGGCTTCCCTTGCAGATATCATCACGTATTACAATGAGTTGAGGGTTTCCTGCAGGGCCGCCTGATCCTGCTGGCATGAGAGTTGAAACTCCTGTTG